>DATKFA010000091.1:0-3313 GCA_035511715.1 Candidatus Acidiferrum sp.
ATGCACATCGAGTGGACGCCGGGCCATTCACCTGGGCACATCTGCCTGTTCGAAAAGAAGTCGGGGCTGCTGTTCGCCGGCGACCACATCCTGCCCGACCTGTCGCCGAACATCGGGCTGCATCCGCAGAGCACTCCCGACCCGCTGCACGACTATCTGGAAGGACTGCGCCGCATGGCCGCGCTCGAGCCAAAGGAGGTGCTGCCCGCGCATGGGCGGCCGTTCTCCACCGTCGCGGCCCGCGTGGAGTCGCTGACGCGCCACCACCGTCGGCGTTTCGATCAGATCCTCGAGATCGTGGATCGCGATGAGAAAACCGGATGGGAGGTCGCGCTCGACCTCTGGGGTCCGCGCGAAAACCTTTACGAGAAGCGGCTCGCGCTGCAGGAAGGTCTTGCGCACCTGCAGGCGCTCGCCGTCGAGGGTCGCATGGCGAAGTCGGTCACGCCCGAGTCCGTGCGGTGGCGGAGGATTTGATTCCGAGCGGGAGGAGATCGGCGGGGTAGACGCCGACGCCGACGACGCCAGGTCCTGCATGCGCACCGACCACCGGACCGAGCGGCTGGATCATCAGGGTCTCGCAGTTGGGCTCCAGCTCGTGCGCAACGCGCTCGGCATCGGCCTCGGCATCTGCGTGCCCGACGATGACGCACAGTCCCTTTCCCCTGTCGACCTCGCGCGTCAGCTCGACCACGCGGTTGAGCGCGCGGTCGAACGTTCGGACTCGTTCCAGCGGCGTCACGAGTCCGTCGCGAATGCACAGCACCGGCTTCACCTGCAGCACCGAGCCGAGCATCGCGCTCGCGCGACCGATGCGCCCGCCGCGGCGCAGGAACTCGAGCGTCGCCACAGAGAAATACGTCTGCACCTGCTCGCGCATCGATGTCACGTGCTCCACGATCGACGTTGCGCTGTCGCCACGCGACACCATCTCCGACGCGGCGAGTGTGAGAAGGCCAAGCGACATCGATACGAGCTGCGAGTCGATGACGTGCACTCGTTTCGAATCCGTCATCTCAGCGCCCTGCACCGCCGAGGCGTACGTCCCGCTGAGCTTCTCGGAGATGTGAATCGAGATGACTTCCGAATGATCCGTGAAGAGCTCGGCGTACGCCTCAGCGAAACGACCCGCGGAGGGTTGCGACGTGGTCGGATGGGTCGTCGCGCTGGGCAGCTTGCGATAGAACTCGGACGGCCGGATGTCGACGCCGTCGAGAAGCGAACGGCCCTCAAAGTTGAGCGTGAGGGGAACGACGGTAATGGAACGGGTGCGCGTCAGCTGCGATGGAAGATCCGCGGTCGAGTCGGTGACGATTGCGATGGTTCCTGCGCTCATCAGTGGATCTCGTCCTGCTGCTGGTCGGTCTCACGGCGATGTCCGCGCCGGCGGAAGATGCGCTCCTCCACAGGCTTGAGCGCGAACAGCACGAGCACGACGACAAACGTCACGAATATCGCAAGCCCGTAGTAGCCGAAGCCCACCGCCATGCCAAGTGAGGCCGCGACCCAGATCGACGCGGCGGTCGTCAGCCCCCGCACCAGCTCTCCCTGACGCAGGATGCTGCCGGCACCCAGGAAGCCGACGCCGGTGACGATCTGCGCGGCGATCCGTGTCGGATCGACCGACTTGGGAAAGTCCGGGATCAATCCGAGCCCGGTGAACATGCACGACCCTGCGCTGATCAACGCCAACGTGCGCAGCCCCGCAGGGTGTCCGCGAAACTCGCGCTCAGCGCCGATGCAAAGGCCGAGCAACAGCGCTACGGAAACTCGGAGGGCGAGGTCTAGCTCGCCCGTCAGCGGCGTGTTGTCAGCCTCGGCCGGGACGTCCTCCGGGCGCCGCGCCGCCGGGCTCGTCCTTGGCACCCGGCTCGTCGGGAAGCTCCGGGAGGTCCAGGCTGTTGACGAAATCGCGGAAGACCGCTAGTCGCTCTTCGTCGACGACAGCGTTTTCGCCTTTCTCCTTATCACCGTCGAGCTCATCCGCCTCGGGGATGATGCCGGCGGTCTCCATCACCTCGGAGGCGACGAAGATCGGGCACTCGACGCGGACCGCGAGCGCGATCGCGTCTGAGGGTCGCGCATCGAAGTCGAGGTCCCTGCCGTTCTGCTTGACGTACAGACGCGCGTAGTAGACCTGGTCGGCCAACCGCGTCACGACGATGCGCTTGATGCTGATGCCGAGGTCGGAGAATGCGGTGGCCATCAGGTCGTGGGTCAGGGGGCGGCCCAGCGTGTTGCCGGAAATCTTGGTCGCGATTGCCTGCGCTTCGAAGGAGCCGATCCAGATCGGCAGGTAGCGGTCGGCTTCCTTCTCTTTGAGGATCACGAGGTGCTGGGCGGTTGGCATGTGTATGCGAATGCTGTCCACCGACACCTCGATGAGGTTTTTCATCCTCGGGTCCATTCTACCTTTCGGTCCTCCAACTCCCTGCTGTTTGAACGCGCCACCCACCCCTCCGGTCACGTTGCTGAGCAAACGTAAGATTCGAACGTGGCGAAGGGTAGACGCGGGCGCGTGATTCTGATCGACGCCCACAGCCTCATCTACAGGGCGTTCTTCGCCCTCCCCCCGATGAGCACGTCGGACGGCCGGGTGACGAACGCTGTGTACGGCTTCACGTCGATGCTCGCGATCGTGCTCGCGTCACGGCCCGAGTACGCAATCGCCGCGTTCGACCTCGGCAAGCCCACGTTTCGCTCCCAGGAGTACGAAGAGTACAAAGCCGGACGCCGCGCGATGCCGGACGACCTGCGCCCGCAGATCGACATGGTCCGGGAGGTGCTGGACTCTTTCTCGATTCCGATCTACGGCGTCGAGGGATTCGAAGCCGACGACGTCATCGGCACGCTGGCCCGCATCGCCGAGGAACGTGGGCACTCGGTGACCATCGTCTCCGGCGACCTCGACTGCCTGCAGCTGGTGACCGAATCGGTCGACGCGCTCGTGCCCCGACGCGGCATCACCGACACCTTCGTGTACGGCCCCGACCAGGTCCGCCAGCGGTACGGCTTCGAGCCGCCGCAGCTCGTCGACTTCAAGGCGCTGCGGGGCGACACCTCGGACAACATCCCGGGCGTGCCCGGCGTGGGCGACAAAACAGCCGCCAAGCTGGTCCAGGACTTCGGAAGCGTCGAGGCCCTGCTCGAGCGGATAAGCGAGCTGCCCGAAGGCCGGTTGAAGACGTCCCTTACGTCCCACGCCGACAAGGTGCGCCTCGGCAAGCGGATGGTCACGATCGTCAAGGACGTGCCGGTCGAGCTCGAGCTCGAGAGGGCGCGCTGGACGCGCTACGACTACGACCGCGCCCGC
>DATKFA010000092.1:0-2992 GCA_035511715.1 Candidatus Acidiferrum sp.
CTGATGCCGCTGACGATCCCGGACGACCAGCTGGAGGAGGGACTCGACATCCTCGGCGCTGCTTTGAACTCATAAGGAGAGGCGGGAATGAGCACGACGCTGCGACGACACGAGATGTTCATCGGCGGCGAGTGGGCGCCAGGCGAGGGCGCCGAGACCCAGGAGATCATCAATCCCGCCACCGGCAAGGTGATCGCGCACGTCCCCAAGGGAACCGAGAAAGACGTCGACCGCGCCGTGGCCGCCGCGCGCAAGGCATTCGACGGCGGATGGTCAGACACGACCCCGCGAATGCGGAGCGAGATGCTGCTCAAGCTCGCCGCCGCCGTCGAGGAGCACGGTGACGAGCTTGCTCGCATCGAGTCGGAGAACGTGGGGAAGCCGCTGGCGCCGACCAAGTCGGAAGAGATTCCACCCATCGTGGACTGCTTGCGCTTTTTCGCCGGAGCCGCCCGCACGCTCGAGGGACGCGCCACGGGGGAGTACATGCAGGGCTTCACGAGCATGGTGAGGCGGGAGCCCATCGGAGTCGTGGGACAGATCGCCCCGTGGAACTACCCGCTGATGATGGCGGCGTGGAAGATCAGCCCTGCACTCGCCGCGGGCAACACCGTCGTCCTCAAGCCTTCGGAGTGGACCCCGCTCACCGTTCTCAAGCTCGCCGAGCTCGCGGCCGGCATCTTTCCGGCCGGCGTTTTCAACGTGATCACGGGCGACGGCGAGCCCGTCGGCGCGGGCATCGTGCGCCACCCGGGCGTGTCGATGGTCTCGCTCACCGGCGACGTCGCCACAGGCAAAGAGGTGGCGAAGGCCGCCTCGCAGACCCTGAAGCGCGTGCACCTCGAGCTCGGGGGCAAGGCTCCGGTGATCGTGTTCGACGACGCCGACCTGGAGAAGGTCGTGGAGTGGATCAAGATCGGCGGCTACTTCAACGCTGGACAGGACTGCACGGCGGCGACGCGAGTCATCGCCGGCCCACGGATCGAAGAGAAGCTCCTCGCCGACCTGGTGCCGGCGATCAAGAGCCTGAAGGTCGGCGACCCGATGGCCGAAGACACCGAGATGGGTCCGCTCGTCTCGGAGGAGCAGCTGACACGCGTGTCCGGATTCGTCGACCGCGCCCGCAAGGAGGGCGCTGAGGTCCTGACCGGCGGCGCGCGCATCAAGAAGGCCGGCTCGTGGTACGAGCCGACAGTCGTGGTGCCGAAGGGCCCCGAGGCCGAGATCGTCAGGAAGGAAGTGTTCGGCCCCGTCGTCACCGTGCAGCGCTTCAGCGACGAGGACCAGGCGCTGGCCTGGGCGAACGGCGTCGACTACGGCCTGGCGGCGTCGGTCTGGACGCGCGACGTCGGGCGCGCGCTTCGCATGGCGCGCAAGCTGCAGTTTGGCACCGTGTGGATCAACACGCACATCCCGCTCGTCAACGAGATGCCGCACGGCGGCTACAAGCAGAGCGGCTACGGCAAGGACATGTCGGTCTACTCGCTGGAGGAGTACACGCAGATCAAGCACGTGATGGCGTCGCTTGACTGAAGAGGCGCAGAAGCCGCGGCCTGCGCCGCAAGCCGCGCTGCGCGTACAGGGCGTCCGGAAAAATTACGGCCAGGTCGTTGCGGTAGACGGAATCGATCTGATCGTCGAGAAGGGTGAGTTCTTCACCCTGCTCGGCCCGTCGGGGTCCGGCAAGACCACCCTGCTACGTCTGATCGCCGGCTTCGAGCGACCCGACTCCGGCCGCATCGAGCTCGGCGGCCGCGACGTGACGCACCTTCCGCCCTACGCGCGCCAGACCAACACGGTGTTCCAGGATTACGCGCTGTTCCCACACATGAGCGTGGGCCAGAACATCGAGTACGGGCTGCGCATCAAGCATGTGCCCCCAGCCGAACGCCGCAAGCGCCTCGATCGCGCGCTGGGCATGGTGCGGCTGACCGGCCTCCAGAACCGGCGGCCCAACCAGCTTTCGGGCGGCCAGCGGCAGCGCGTCGCGCTGGCCCGCGCCGTGATCAATCAGCCCGAGGTGCTGCTGCTCGACGAGCCCCTCGGCGCCCTCGACCTGAAGCTACGCCAGGAGATGCAGATCGAGCTCAAGCAGATCCAGAAGCAGGTCGGCATCACCTTCGTCTACGTGACGCACGACCAGGAAGAGGCCCTGACGATGAGCGACCGCATCGCGGTGATGGCGAACGGTCAGATCGAGCAGGTCGGGCCACCGGTCGAGGTCTACGAGAGTCCAGCGACCGAGTTCGTGGCCGGTTTCATCGGCATCTCCAACGTGCTGGTCCGCGACGGCGTCAGGTTTGTCATCCGCCCGGAAAAGATCCGCATGCTGGCCGAGGGCGAGATGGCGCCCGAGGGAATGACGGTCGAGCCGGGAAGGGTCGCAGAGGTCGTGTACGTCGGGATGACGACGCGGTACCTGGTCCATCTCGATCGCGGCGAGCAATTGGTGGCGATTCGTCAGAATATGGACGCTCTGGCCGACGCCAAGAAGTTCGAAGGAAAGCCGGTGCGGCTCGCCTGGACGCCGGACCACACCTTCGTGCTCCACAACGGGAGGTAAGGAAGTCAATGAAACTCGGAGCCCTGGCCGCGGTCGGTGTGTTCGTGCTCACCGCCTGCGGATCGAGCAACACCCCGGCAACCGCGACCTCACAGCAGCCGCCGACCGCAAACGTTAAGCCGCCAACTTCGATCGGCGCCGGCGAGGGCCAGCTCAACCTGGTCCTGTGGGACGGCTACGCCGACAAGTCGTGGGCCGACCCCTTCACCCAGCAGACCGGGTGCAAGCTCAACCTGCACCCCGCCGGCTCGTCGGACGAGATGGTGAGCCTGATGAAGGATGGGGGCGGCGGCAACTGGGACATGGTGTCCGCATCGGGTGACGCGGACCTCCGCCTCATCTACAGCGGCGATGTCGTTCCGATGAACACCGCGTTGATCCCTGATTGGACCAACTTCCAGCCCTACTTCCAGGGCCCGCCGTACAACA
>DATKFA010000093.1:0-4479 GCA_035511715.1 Candidatus Acidiferrum sp.
GCGATCCAGATCCTCGGCGGCCACGGCTACATGCGTGAGTTTCCGGTCGAGCGGGCGTGGCGCGACGCCCGACTGGCGCGGATCGGCGCTGGGACCGACGAGATCATGAAAGAGATCATCGCCAAGTCGTACGGGCTCTAGCCCGAGGCGGTCAGCCGCCGGCGAAGTCGAGCAGCCCGAGCTGACGGCCGATCGAGCTCGAGCGTTGATCGTCATCCCCAGCCTCGCTCTCACGGCCAAGACTTCGAAGCACATTCGCACGGTCGGCCAGAGAGCGCGCAAGCGCAGGCCGGGCCTCCATCGCCTCGAAGAGCTCGACAGCGCGGTTGAGGTCTTGCAGGGGGGCGGAAAGATCGGCATCTTGCTGTCGCGCACTGCTTCGGCCTCGGCCCCAAAGGGTCTGCGCCTCACCGTACCGATCGTGCATCGATTGCGCATTGGCCAGCGCTTCGTTCCAGCCAGCGATCCCGCCTGGGATGTCGCCAAGCTGTGCCCGAGCTGATCCCAGAAAGGCGAATGTCAAGGTCCGGAGGGGAGCGAAGTCGATCACGCGGCTGAGCTCGTTGCCGCGTTCCAGGGCGCCCTTGGCCGTGATGGCGTCGTCGGAGGCCAGGCTCGCTGCCCCAGTGATGACGCTGGACGCCACCACGCACGCATAAGCGCCGAGCTCCTCCGACCGTATCGAGCATTGCTGGGCGCTCTGGCGGGCCTGGGCGAGGTCGCCGCGCTCGAGGCTGTATCCGGCGAGCGCGATGTCGAGGTCGACGACGGCGATCGCGTCCCCTTTCTCGGCGTAACGCTTCGAGTGCTCGATGATCTCTTCCGCAGACGCAAAATCACCAAGCCGCGCGTACGCGCCGGACAGGAAGTTCGCGATCATCGCGGCGGACACGGCGTCGCCTTTCGCCTCGATGACCCCAAGAGCGCCGTGCATCAGGAGCGCGCCCTCGCGCAGCTGACCGGAAAAAGCGGTGTACGCGCCCATCAGGGCTCGCGGCACCACGGTAGCGGTCGAGTTTGAAACCTCCTCGCCTGCCTCTACCACGCGCTCGAGAGCTCGCCTCAGCTCGGCGCTCGATTCCGGCGTCTCCCCGCGCATGCGGCGCAGGAATGCCAGCCAGAAGTAGGCCTGCGCGACGAGCTCACTCGGGGCTGGGCCATCGCTTGCGACGGCCAGCTCGAGCGGATCGATGAGAGTCGCGGCAGCGGCAAAACCCCAGCCGGCCCTGGCCGCCCCGATCGCCGCCCGCAGCCTCGTCCCGACCTGTGCATCGGCCGCCGACGCCGTCGCACGGGAAAAAAACGCGAAAGCCTCCCGGTTGGCAAAGCGTTCGAGCGCGTGCTCGCCCGCCAGCACCAGGTAGTCCGCGGCGTGCTGCGCATCGCCCGACTGCTCGTAGTGCATCGCTACCACCGACGCCAGCTCGCTCTCGCGGCCGGGGTGCAAGGCGAGGATCGTCTCCGCCGCGGCGCGATGAAGCGTCCGCCGGTCCTGCTTGAGCAGCGACGAGTAAGCCGCTTCCTGCACGAGGGCGTGGCGGAATAGATACTCGAGCTCGGGCTGCAGGGCGGCGATCTCGATGAGGCCGCCCGCTTCCAGCGCGTTGAGGTCCGCCCGCGCGTTCACGAAGTCCTGTCGTCCAGCAATCGCTCGAGAAGGGTCACGCCGAATTGCCGGCCGATCACCGACGCGACACGCAGCGTCCGCTTTGACTCCTGAGGCAGCCGGTCGATGCGGGCGAGCAGAAGGCCGTGGATCGTGTCCGGGATTTCGATCGCAGTCGCGCCGTCGTTGGCGAGCCATCGATCGCCTTCCTGGACGATGGCGCCGCGATCGATCAGCATGCGGATCACCTCCTCGACGAAGAACGGGTTGCCTTCGGCTTTGGCCAGCACGAGGTCGCGGGTGTTGGGAGGCAGCGACTCGATCTGAAGAAGATTGGCGACGAGCGCCCGGCCGTCGTCCATCGAGAGCGGCTCGAGTCGGATCTCGGTGAGCGCGTCCCCGAACATGTCGCGAGATTCGGCCACCAGCTTCCAGCCGTTCGCAGACCGCTCCAACCGCGAGCCGATGACCAGGAGCACGGGCAGGTATCGCACCGAGGGAAGAACCTGGAGCAAGGTGTCGACCGACGCCCTGTCCGCCCAATGAGCGTCGTCGCAGAAGATGACGACGGGCCCCCGCGCGCTGATCGCGCGCAGGACGGTGACTAGCGAGGCGACGTAACGCTTTACCGTCTCGAAGTCGATCAGAGACAGACGTGACCGCATCTCCGGCGAGAGGTCGACCGAGAGCAGATGGCCGAGGTAGGCGAAGCTCTCGGCCCACTCCTCGCCCAGCAGCTCGCGCGTCGTTTTCTCCAGCGCGTCCGCGACCTGCGACTCGTCCGCGGCGGAAGTGACGCCGAGCGCCGACCTCACGATGTCGATGACGAGGTGGTACGGCATCGTCTGACCGTAGGAAAGGCATCGTCCTTCGATCCAGCGGACCGGGCCGATGTCGTGCTCGATGCTCGCGTGCAGCTCGGCCAGCAGCCTGCTCTTACCCAGGCCCGGATCTCCAAGCACGGCCGCCACGCGCCCCTGGCCGGCCTGGACAACACGAAAGGTGGTCATCAGCCGGGCCAGATCGGCGTCCCGTCCGATCATCGGCGCCCGGTGGCCGGCGAGGCCTCGAGTCTGGACGGCCCCGCGCTTGAGGCCGATGACCTCGAAGGCCTGCACCGCGTCGCTCTTGCCCTTGAGCGCAAGCGTTCCAATGTCCGCGGCTTCCACGAGCGGTGCAATGAACCGGTACGTGGCTGAGGTTATGAGCACGCTGCCCGGTCGGGCTGCGGCCTGCATCCGGGCCGCCACGTTTACCGCATCGCCCATCGCCGTGTACTCGTGCGCCGTGTCCGTGCCGACCAGGCCGACGACGACATGGCCGGTGTTGATGCCGACGCGGACGCGCAATTCTTCCGCCCCGGGCGTGCGCCTGGCCGCATCCAGCTCTTCGATGGACCGCACCATGTCCAGGCCGCACCGAACCGCCCGCTCCGGGTCGTCTTCGTGGGCGACTGGAGCTCCGAAGAAAGCCAGGACGCCGTCTCCCATGAGTCGCGCAACCGTCCCGCCATAGCGCTCGACGGTCTGGTTCATGCAGGCGAACGCTTCGCCGACGATCGCGGTCCAGTCTTCTGGATCGAGTCGCTCGGCGATCGCCGTCGAGCCCGCGATGTCCGCGAAGAGCACGGTGAGCGGACGGCGCTCGCTCGACGCCGCCCGTGAGACGGGAGTCGGCGCGTCCGAGACGCTCATGATTCCGAAATCCTAGGCGCAACCCGCCTTATGGATACTTTCGCTACAACGTTGAGCTCGATCTCACCCGTTCTCTTCACCGGATGCAACCCCGAGGTGGCGGCTTTCGACGGCCGCATAGTCGCGGTCGGGGCCGGCGCGAGGGCAGCTGCGGGCCGTGGCGCCGAGGTCGTTCGCCTGCGGGGCACGGCCTGGCCGGGTCTGATCGACTCGCACATCCACCTCGAGGGACTGGCCGAGATCAAGCTGACCCTCGACCTGACCGGCGCGAAAAGCCTCGCCGAGTCGCTGACGCGCGTGAAGGAGTGGGCGAAGCCATTGCCGAAGTCGGCGTGGGTGGTGGGCGCGGGTTGGTACAACGACGCGTGGGGATCGGCCGCCTTTCTGGCTCGCGAGCACCTCGATAGGGTCGCTGGCGGCAGACCGGCCTACCTCCGCCGCAAGGACGGCCACTCTGCCTGGGTTTCGAGCGCAGCGCTCCGCGTGGCCGGCATCGATCGCACCACCGAGGATCCGCCCGGGGGCGCCATCGACCGCGACGACCGCGGAGAGCCGACCGGCATCCTGCGCGAGACGGCGATGCTGCTCGCCTGGCGCCACGTGCCGCCTCCGAGCGACGCGGAGCTGGATCGGGCGATGGCTCGAGTCCTCACCGAGCTAGCGCGCTTCGGCCTGACCGGCGTGCACTCCATGGACAGCGCCCGAGGGCTGGGTTCGCTGCAGCGGCTCGCGCAGCGGGAGCCGCTGGCTGTGCGCGTCGTCTACAACCTGCCCCTCTCGGACCTCGAGCACGCGGAGCGTATGGGCGTGCGCTCGGGATGGGGCGACCCGTGGCTGCGAATCTGGGGCGTCAAGGCCTTTCTGGACGGGTCGCTTGGCAGCCGCACCGCGGAGATGCTCGACGGCTCGGGCGTGGCGCGGCTTCCTCAGGAAACGCTGGTGGAGACGGTCGAGCGCTGCGCGCGCGCCGAGCTCAACGTCTGCCTGCACGCGATCGGTGACGGCGCTGTGCGGCGCGCCGTGGATGCCCTGACGCCACACAGAGATGCGTGGAGCCGCTGGCGGCCGCGCATCGAGCACGCGCAGTGCGTGCATCCAAAGGACATGCCGCGGATGGCGAAGGCCGGGATCATCGCGTCGATGCAGCCCATCCACGCCGTCGCCGACCGCGAGCTCGCC
>DATKFA010000094.1:0-2294 GCA_035511715.1 Candidatus Acidiferrum sp.
GAGGCCGGCCAGATCGACGGCTTCGTGCGCACCATTCGCGCCAGGCCCGAAGGTTCCACCAAGCCGCCGGTGTTCGTGTTTCACGCCGCGGGCGGATCGACGGTGGTCTACGAGCCGTTGCTGAACCGCCTGCCGCCGGACACCCCGATGTACGGGTTTGAGCGCGTCGAGGGCACCATCGAAGAGCGTGCCGCTCAATACGTTCCGAAGCTGCGCGAGCTGCAGGGCGATGGCCCGTTCATCCTGGCCGGCTGGTCGCTGGGCGGGGTGCTGGCCTACGCCTGCGCGATCGGGCTGAAGCAGCAGGGCTGCGACGTGCCGTTCGTCGGGCTGATCGATGCGGTGCGCGCCGGCGAGGAGATCCCGCAGACCAAGGAGGAGACCCGCAAGCGCTGGGAGCGCTACGCGCGCTTCGCCGAGCGGACCTTCAACGTCGAGATCCCCGAAATCCCTTACGAGCAGCTCGAAGAACTCGACGACGAGGGACAAGTCAAGTTCGTGCTGGAGGCGGTCAGGCAGAGCGGTGTGCAGATCCCCGGCGGGATCATGGAGCACCAGCGCACGTCGTATCTGGACAACCGCGCGATCGACACTGTCAAGGTCCAGCCTTACGACGGTCATGTCACGCTGTACATGGCCGACCGCTATCACGACGACGCGATCACCTTCGAGCCGCGCTATGCCACGCGCAAGCCCGACGGCGGCTGGGGCGAGTACGTTGCCGATCTGGAGGTTGTGCCGATCGGCGGCGAGCACATCCAGGCGATCGACGAGCCGATCATCGCGAAGGTCGGTGCACATATGACCCAGGCGCTCAACAAGATTGACGCAGAGCAGAAAGAGGCCTAAGTGACCACCAAGACCAGCGCCGAGCTACTGGCTGAACTCCGCGAAAAGCTACAGCTGGCAAAGGAACCCGGTGATCCGAAGGCAATCGCACGGCGCGAGAAGAAGGGTATCCCGAGCGCCCGCTCCCGCATCTACGATCTGGTCGACCCAGGCAGCTTCCTGGAGATCGGAGCATTGGCACGGACGCCTGGTGACCCGAACGCGCTCTTCGGCGACGGGTGTGTGACCGGACGCGCCACCATCAACGGCCGGCCGGTCGGGGTGTTTTCCCACGACCAGACGGTGTTCCAAGGCTCGGTCGGTGAGATGTTCGGCCGCAAGGTTGCGGCGCTGATGGAGTGGTGCGCGATGGTCGCCTGCCCGATCATCGGCATCAACGACTCCGCTGGCGCCCGCATCCAGGACGCGGTCACGTCGCTAGCCTGGTACGCCGAATTGGGGCGCCGCGGCGACCTGTTGAGCGGACTGGCGCCGCAGATCTCGCTGATCTTCGGCAAATGCGCTGGGGGAGCTGTCTATTCGCCGATCCAAACCGATCTCGTGGTCGCAGTGCGCGACCAAGGCTACATGTTCGTCACCGGTCCCGACGTGATCAAGGACGTCACCGGTGAGGACGTCAGCCTCGACGAGCTGGGTGGCGCCGACGCGCAGGCCCGCTACGGCAACATCCACCAGGTGGTGGAGTCCGAGGCGGCCGCGTTCCAATACGTGCGCGATTTCTTGTCCTTCTTGCCGCCGAACTGCTTCGACCCGGCGCCGGTGGTCAACCCCGGGCTGGAGCCGGAGATCACCCCGAGCGATCTGGAACTCGACTCGATCGTGCCGGACTCCGACAACACGGCATACGACGTGCACGAGATCTTGCTGCGAATCTTCGACGACGGCGACTTCCTCGACGTCGCTGCTCAGGCCGGACAGTCCATCATCACCGGGTTCGCCCGGGTCGATGGTCGACCGGTCGGTGTGGTGGCGAACCAGCCGTCGTATATGTCGGGTTCGATCGACAACGAGGCCTCCGATAAGGCGGCCCGGTTCGTCCGGTTCTGCGACGCGTTCTACGTGCCACTGGTGTTCGTCGTCGACACCCCTGGCTTCTTGCCGGGGGTTGAGCAGGAAAAAGGCGGAATCATCAAGCGCGGCGGGCGATTCCTGTACGCGGTCGTCGAGGCCGACGTGCCGAAGGTGACGATCACGATCCGCAAGTCCTACGGTGGCGCCTACGCGGTCATGGGATCCAAGCAGCTGACCGCTGACCTCAACTTCGCCTGGCCCACCGCCCGCATCGCGGTGATCGGCGCCGACGGCGCTGCACAGTTGCTGATGAAGCGATTCCCCGACCCGACCACGCCCGAGGCGCAGGCGATCAAGCGGGACTTCATCGAGGGCTACAACCTCAACATGGCCACTCCGTGGATCGCCGCGGAGCGCGGCTTCATCGACGCGGT
>DATKFA010000095.1:0-2095 GCA_035511715.1 Candidatus Acidiferrum sp.
CGATCCGGGGAAGTATGAGCACCAGCCATCGGCGAGCTGCGCGGCGTACTTCATCGCCTTCCCCGGGCCGCCGGCCACGAGCAGATCGGGACCGCCCGGTGTATACGCCGGGGTCGAGATACCGCCGTTCTTGATTTGCCAAAAGTTGCCGTCGAAGTCAACCGGCTCGTCGGTCGAGAACCACAGCTTCAGCAGCTTGAGGACCTCCTCGAGCCGTCCGAAGGGGCGGTCCCGGGTGACGCCGTAGGGCGTGTTCTGCTTGTTCTCGCCCGCGCCGAGCGCGAGGAAGAAGCGGCCCTCGCTGTAGTGATCGAGCGTCAGCGCCAGTTGCGCGAGCACGTCCGGGCTGCGGCGGGAGACGTCGCTTGCCGAGAGTCCCATGCGGATGTTCTCCGTGACGATGGCGGTCTCGGTGAGCTGCGGCCAGGGCTCGAGCCAAGCGTCGATGTGGAAAAGCTCTGCCGCTGGCGCCAGATCCGGGGTCCAGATCGAGCGTGGGATCGTCAGGCAGTGCTGATCCCAATAGGTCAGGAAGTCGAGTCCAGCCTGATCGTAGGCCTGGACTGCCTGCCGGTGCCCCGCGACCGGCGGAAACTGGACGGGGGCGACCCCGTATTTCACATCCCTCATGTCTCTCCTCGCCGGCGTGGTGAGCCCTATGGACGCAAAACATATGACAAGAATCAATTCTTGTCAATCATCAGATGGTACGATTGCGATGTGCTCGACACCATCGGCGAAAGCCGCGCCAACAACGAAGCGGCGCTCACCACAGTCGTCTCAGCCGCTCGCGAGGCATTTGCTCGCTACGGCATTCACCGCACGCGGATGGAGGACATCGCCGCCGCCGCCGGCATCCCGCGCCAGTACCTCTACCGGTACGTCGCCAGTAAGGAGCAACTGGTCGAACTCGCCCTCCTCGAGCGATGCCGCGAGTTCTCCGACGAGATCCTCGAGCAGACCCGCATGAGCACCGCGACCCCCGAGCAGGCACTCGCCACCGCGATCGTCACTTGCGTAACCGCTGGCCGCCAAGACACAGAATTCGCCTACCTCGCCGAGGCACTCTCACGCACGCGACTGAGCCTGATCCTGTCCGGATCGGGGTCACCGATGCACACCTACGTCAAACGCTGCCTCTCCCCGATCCTCGAGCGGGCCCGGTCCGCCGGAAGCCTCCGCACGGATGCCACTGACGACGCAATCATCGACTGGCTGCAAGGGCAGATGACTTGGCTCACGCCACGAGACGACCTCGACGAAGCTGCTATGGAGACGCTGCTCCACACTTTCGTCGTGCCGTCGTTGTTTCGCTACGCCTGGGAAGATCGCCCCGCGATTCCTTGACTGGCAGGTGGTTTCGCGGGGCCCGTGGGGTGAGAGGGCGTCAGAACAGGTCGGCAGACGAGTGCCGCTCTACGGCGGCTCCCAGCCTGAACACCATGCCGTCGAGCCTGTCGCGGCCGCGCTGGTCGGAAGCGTCCCAGCGGACGTTCGCCATGACCGGCCACAGCAGGTTGTACGCCGCCGCCCAACGGTATTGCTGTCGGGCTTGGCTGGTTTCGTAGCCCGGCAGGCCGCTGCAGTAGCGGTCGATGAGATCGTCCTCGACGGCCGCGAGCCGATCGGGCGGCACGCTGGTGCACAGCAGGTATTCCAGTTCCCGAATCCCGCACTCCTGCGCGACTGTCTGGAAGTCGATGAATACCGGTTGTCCTTCGGAGTCGAAGAGTAGGTTGTCCGAACGCAATTCGCCGTGCGTGATGCAAGTCGGCGTCGCCAGCGCGTCGAGCATGCGGGGCTGCAGTTCGGCGAAGCGATCGGCGATGGATATCGCGCTGGGCGGTAACAGTTCCACGAGGGCGTCGCGGCGCAGCCCCCACACATAGGTGAACAGCTGGCCGTACTGCTGCTGCAGCGTACGGCCTGCGGCGGAAGTGATGGGCCAGAAGTTGTCCGAATAACGTTGCAGTAGTGACTGTTTAGCCCACGACCACGAATGGAACCGGGCGAGTGCGTCGACGACCGCCTCGACCTGTTGCTGGCTGAATCCCTCGTGCTGGTCTATCTGCAGACACTCGCCGGCGAGGTCTTC
>DATKFA010000096.1:0-11854 GCA_035511715.1 Candidatus Acidiferrum sp.
GCGTCGTCGGCGGAGATCTTGTTGTCGCGAATCATCGCGTCGAGGACCTGCTTCTGCCGGTTCTTGGCCGACGTCCAGTTGACCAGCGGGTTGTAGATCGTCGGCCCGCGAATGATGCCGGCCAGCATCGAAGCCTGGGCGAGGTCTAGGTCCTTCGTCTGCTTGTGGAAGTAGATCTTCGAAGCGGCAGCCGTGCCCCACGCCGTGTTCGCGAAGAACACGCTGTTCAGGTACCACTCAAGGATCTGGTCCTTGCTGTAGCGGCGTTCGATCTCGAAGGCGAGGAGCGCTTCGCGCAGCTTGCGGTCGAGCGAAGCCTTGTTGCCGACGATTCGCAGCTTGACGAGCTGCTGGGTGATGGTCGATGCCCCCTCGACGGCGGACCCACTCTGGTAGTCGACCATCGAGGCGCGGACGATGCCCTGCGGGTCGATGCCCGGCTCCGTGTAGAAGTTCCGGTCTTCGATCGAGATCACCGCCTGCGGCAGCAATGTGCCCATGTCCGAAAGCGGCTCGTAGTAGCTCTGGTAGCCGGGCGGGTGAAGGTCCGCCAGCAGCGTCTTGTTGTCTGAGGCATAGATGAGCGTGTCTTCGGCCACAGACGATGACACCTGGTCCCCGTCGGGCAGCTTGTCCGCGAACGCCACGTACCCCGGCGACGTGATGACCAGGCTCGGCACCGCGACGCCCAGAAGGATGAAAAGGCGCACCAACCAGCTCGCCGGTCGCGAGATCCGCCCCTTGGATAGAACCGCCGGCGCGCTCGCGCGCCGCCGCATGCCGTTGCCTCTAAGAGGCCAGGCGATCGGTTCGCTGCGCTTCAGCGGCATCGTGTTCCCCCGGTGACGGCAGCGGCTCGGCCGTCAGCGGGCCGTACCAGCCGATGGATTGCGCGCTCAACAGCGCCTGGACGTCGATGACCTCGCCTGGCTCGAGCGCCAGCGGCTTGAGGCTGCGCCGAGCGGCGCCGGCGGTGCGCGACGCGAGCTCGTTGACGGCAGGTTCGCCGGCCGCCTCGTACCACGAGCGGGCCGCAAACTGAAGGTGCGCGGTCGCGTCACGCAGCCCCTCGAGCCACCCCCGTGACCGCGCTCGACCGACATCCGCAGCCTGTGCCAGCCGGCCCGCCTGGCGCGGGATCATCGCATCGCGCATCCACAGTGAGACATCGACCATCTTCGCCAGCGCGGCCGTGGCCGCGATCGCGCTCCACGCCGCTATGCGGCGGTTGGCACCTGCAACAGGGTCCGGCACGCGGGCGAGCGCGGGCTCGGAAGCAAGTATCGGAATCTCCATCCATTCGCCGAGGTGGACGCGCGGCTGCCACGGCTTTCCGCGGCGCAGCGACGCCAGCAACATCAACGCGAAGATGTCCGCGCCCGCGACGACGACAAGCCAGCTCGCGATCTGGAACCGGTGATCGGAGATCCAGGTGCCGACCCCGCCGAGGAGCAGCCCGACCGTCGTGTTGATGATCTGGTCCGCTCCCCACACCGCGGAGGCGCTGAGCTCGCGGGCGTTTGGATCGTTGATGCTCGCGACGCCCAGCACGCAGACGGTGACGAACGCGACCCAGAGGAAGATCTCGACTGGCTTGGGAATCGAGCGCCTCACCGAAGGCACGAGGGTGGCCGCCACGATACCGGTGAAGAGGGCAATGGAGAGCTGCAGCAGCAGCGGCGCTTCCACGCTTAGAAGAACGCGCCCCCGCGGACGAGTATTGGCGGACGGGCCGGGCCACGCGTCCTTATAAGAGGGCGCACACAAAGGCGGACGAAGACTTGTTTACATTCGCCGCCCGATGCGTTGTCTGGATGGTGCGGACGCTGACCCGCTCGGCGTCCGCTCCGCCATTTTCATGGGAGTTTTACTGATCATCCTGGTCGTGACCATCGGGCTCTCGGTGAGGGCCGGCCTCTACGGGAGGCGGTGGGGGATCGCCGACTCCGACGCGGAGGGCGACGAGTCGTCGCTCATGGACGCATGCGCGAGGACTTTCGTGCTAGTGCTTCTTTCACTGCTGGGACTGCTCGGGCTGGGCGTCTTGTATGGCAACGTTCTGGGCGCGGCCCACGTGGGTCCCTAGCGTCGGACTAGCCGCAAGAAGCAGGCCTTTCGGCCGGCGTCGCCCGCAAAACACCTTCATTGGCCGGTGATCTCGGCCAATTGACAAGCCTTCAAGGTATTTAACCCACGGGCCTTGGGTGCACGGGTGGGCGCTGGATAGCTTGCCCCCTACATCTCGCGCCGCCATTGGGCGCGCGCAACGGGGGTATCCGTGCACTCGCTCCGCACCAGGGCTTTCCTTGCCGTCGCTGTGGCGGTCGCTCTCGCACATCCCGCCGGCGGCGCCACGACCGTTCGCGCATCGACCGCGGCCTTCTGTGCGGCGGCCACATGCTCGGCCGAGGCCGCCGACGCCCTGCAGGTCAGCCTCCCTGACGGATCCCAGCCCTGCCCGGCGTCGGGAGTCGGAGCGTCCTGCCTGACGAGCCAGGGCACTGACGTGGCACCCGGCAAGGCCTCGACTCCCGACGGCATGACTCCATGCCCCACGAGCTCGCCGCTCAGCACGCCGGCAGCGTGCAGCGACCCGGTGCCACAGCCGGCCCCCGATAGCGCGCCGGCCGGCAATTCATCGGTCCAGCCCAGCGTCCCCGTTTCGACCATCCGCCCCGCGGCCTCTCCACCCAGCGTCACCCTCGCGTCCAGCACACCGGCCGCGGTCTCAGGTGGAAGCATCCTCCTGACGGCGACGGCGTCGGCGAAGGTGCTGCGTCCGGGCAGCTCGCTCCAGATCTTCGACACGACGGCCGGTTCCCTCGTCGGATCGTGCTCACAGGGCACGCAGTGCGCGGTCGGCTACTCCGCGGACGCGGGCGTGCACAAGTTCCAGGCAATCGTCTCGGACACGCCGAGCGACGCGATGCCGTCCAATTCCTCCTTTACCTCCGACGCAGTCTCGGTCGGCTGGATCGGCGTAAGCCTGACGACGAGCCAGACAGCGCTCGGTCCCGGGAAGAGCGCGACCCTGACGGCGACGTCGACCGTGCCAGTGGAGCAGTTCGGCTACTCGATCCAGCTGCTCGACGGTAACCGGGCCGCCCCGATCACCTACTGCGCTCGCGGCACCAGCTGCAGCGTCTCCGTGGCGGAATCTGTCAGCGGAGCGCGCGCCTTTGCCGCCAGCGTTGGACCTGCTACCTCAGACCATGTCTCGGTGACGTGGCTGTCGGTGGCGCTTGCGGGCAGCGCCACCTACCGCCTGGGCGGCACCGTCCATCTCGATGCGACCGCCAACGCAGACCTGACCAACACTCCCTGGAGCGTCGGAATCGTCGACGAGCACGGCAATCTCGTCGGCCCGCCATGCGCCGCGGCCACGACCTGCAGCGTGGACGTGACGGTGACGTCTACCACACCACCAGTCTTCACCGCGGTCGTCGGTGTCAGCCCGCCCGGGCGGGAGGAGGGCAGGACGGTCCAGCTCGTTCAGCAGGTGACCGGACCGGCGGCCTTGATCGACATCCAGGCCCAGTCGGCGCCGTTCCAGCCGGCGAGGCTCCTGTGGGGCGTGGACTCGTGCAAGGCCTTCACGGGCGACCCGACCGGCGAGATCTACCCCGGCGTCGCGGGCGGTCTTGGGGCGCCTGACTTCTGGGGGCGCTACCTGACGACGACGATGTGCCCCGCCCTCAGCTCCGCCGAGGTTTCGATGGCGCACGGCCTGCACATGGCGATCCTTCCGATCTACAACGACTACGACTGCTCCAACGTCGCCGGCTACGACACCGCCGCGGGCTACGCGCAGGCGGCGGTGGCCGCAGCGCAGAACCTGCAGATTCCGCGCGGACGAGGAATCGCCATCGACATAGAGCCGCCCGGGCCGTATTGCTCGGGCGGGGTCGACGCCGGCTTCATCCGCGGCTGGTACGCCGGCGTGACGGCGGCCGGCTACGTACCGATCTACTACGGCAACGGAACCGCGGGCAGCGAGTTCGCCGGCGCCTGGTGCGAGGCACAGAGCGAGCAGAACGAGATCGGCACCGGCTCGCTCATCTGGTCTTTCGAGCCATCGTTCGACTCGGGCGGATGGTCCAGGTCCAACCAACCCGGCTGGGGTCCCTACGCCACCGGCTGCCCGGACGCGGTCGCGGCCTGGCAGTACCAGATCGACATCTTCAGCCCCAACCCCAACGTCGACTCCGACGAAGCACTTTCGACCCTGCCCCTCTGGTACCCGTAGGCCCAATCAGCCCTTTGGGGGCGATTAGCCGCGACCGCCGGCGCTCGCGGGGATACTCAATTGACCCCTCGGGTGTCGATGCGAGCCTGGGCGTTCTCCTTCAGGCCCTGATTCATGGTTCTTAACCGGGGCCGGAGGAGATTCAACGATGGAACGAAGGGAAAAAGACATCGAGCGCGGCCCTGAAACGGGCCCTGTTTACGAGCAACGAACGGTGGAATCCCCCGGGGTGACACCCGCCGAGTCGGAGGTGGTCAGTACGTTCAACCCGGGCTGGCGCGCGTTCCAGCTCGTCTATCTGATCTTCGGCGTGATCGACGGCCTGCTCGTCATCCGCCTCGTCTTGAAGCTGCTCGGGGCAAACCCAACGGCGGGCTTCTCCAACTGGGACTACAACGTCACCGCTTTCTTCCTGGCCCCGTTCAAGAACATCCTGCCGACGATCGGCACCAACCAGTCGCAGCTCGAGATGTCGGTCGTGCTGGCGATCCTCGTCTACGCGCTGCTCGGATGGGCGCTCGGCCGCCTGGTCGCGATCATCTTCTATCGCAACGTCACGGTGGCGCGCCGCTCGGGCGGGCTGCGACCCCGGGGTTACTGAAAAGCCCCAGCTAGCTGCTTTCTCAGGCGCCCCCTCTCCCCTAAGGGGAAGGGGGTGCCTTTTTTTAGCCGGCCCGAAGACCTGGCTGGCTGGCCAGATCTCTGATGTCCTGGACCTGACGCGTGATCCAGCGCGCGATGTCGCTCGTGCGTACGACGTCGCGCGCCCCCGCGTTTCTCCTCCGCTTCTCCTCCACGCCCATCACGATCCCCTGATGCATCGCGTTGGCCATCGCGTCGATGTCGAACGGGTTGACGGACAGCACGTGTGGGTGCAGCTCCTCGTGTGAGCCCACGTTCTCGGACAGCACGATCACACCATCGGTGCGATTGACGAGAGCTCCTTCCTTGGACACCAGGTTGAGGCCGTCGTACACGGAGTTGACAACCAGCACGTCGAAGTTGCGGAGCGCGGCCATCGCCTTGCGAACGCTCTCGCCCAGCTCGAGCCGGATCGGAAGCCAGCCGCGCGCGCCGTACTGCGCGTTGATGCGCTGCACGGTCTGCCGGACCTTGCGCACGTAGTTGCGATACGCGCTCACGTCCTGCCGCGAGGGTTGGAGGAACGCCCAGAACTGGACCCGGCCCTTGAGCTCGGGATGGTGCGCGAGCAGCTTCTCGTAGGCGAGGAAGCCGCGCACGATGTTCTTCGACGGGTCGGTGCGGTCGATGCGGACGATCAGGTGCTCGGGCCGCCAGTCGCGGAGCTTGCGCTCTTCGACCATCACGCCGTGCGAGTACGAGAGGCGCGTGGTGCCGGCGACGTCGATGGAGATCGGGTAGGCGCGAGCGTAGACCACGCGGCCGTCCACCAGGACGGCACGCTCCCTCTCGTCGACCGCGAGGCCTGCGTTCTCCTCGCACGTCATGAGGAAGTTGCGAACGTCCAGGCTCGTCTGGAAACCTACTACGTCGCAGCCGAGCAGACCGTGGAGGATGGCGTCGCGCATCTCGCGCGGCAGCACCTTCCAGTACTGCGGTGTCGGCCACGGGATGTGCACGAAGTGCTGGATGATCGCGCCGTGCAGCTGCTCGCGCACGAGCTTCGGCACGAGGTAGAGCTGGTAATCGTGGACCAGCACGAGCGGGCGCCCGGGAAGGCCTCGCGCGACCTCGACCACCTTCTTCGCCACCTGCTTGTTGACCTCGACGTAGCCGTTCTTCCACGCGCGATGGATGCGCCCGTTGATCACGGGCTGGTTGGCCAGGTCCCACAGGTAGTGCTGCACGAACCACAGCACCGGGTTGGAGATGACGGAGTAGTACTGCTCGTACTGCTCGGCGGTCGGCGTCGCGTAGTGGAGACTTGTCTCGCTGCGAATAAGCGGCGCGTTCCACGTTGGCCCGTTCTGCTCGACGAGCGCGCGCTCGCCTTCCGTCCGAGCCACCGCGACCCAGTCGGCCGCGGCGACCTCCGCCAGGGTGAGCAGTGCCGTGATCACGCCACCGGCGCCACGCGTGAAACCGCCTTCGGGCCGTGGCTCATGCGGCGCGCGGTTGGCGACGACGATGGTGGACGTTTGCGGCAACGTCCTCATCACGTAACCGCGAAGCGACGTACCGGGGCGGCGGCGCTCGACGCTATCGAGGAACGGCGTCTCAGATGCTTTCATCGCCAGCAACAACTAGGTGGGTTGGGGTGATGCAGATGGAGATGGGGACGGAGGCGGCGGCGTAGGCGACGGGAGAATCGAGGGCAAGATCGAAGGCAGCGCGGTCGGGCTGCTGCTCGGCGTCGGCGATGGGCTGGGCGTCGGCGATGGGCTCGGGCACGCGCCCGCCAGGAACGGATCCTGCGAGTCGCCTGGGCACGAGGTCACGCCTGATGGTCGGGTGTACCAGGCGCGCATGCTCGAAGGCAGAGCGTTGACGAAACGCTTCATGATCGTGAGCCCGACGTCCTCACCGTAAGCGCGGATCAGACCGCCACCGCCGTTGGGCGCGGTGTTGCCGACCCACACGCCGGAGACGATGTCGGGGTTGTAGGCCATGATCCACGAATCGGGTATGCCGCCTTTGCCGTTGTCGCTCGTTCCGGTCTTGGCCGCCATCTGCCGGTTCCAGCCGAAGCCCCAGGTCGTCGGGTAGCGCCTCAGCATGTCGTTCATCAGGAACGCCTCAGCCGGAGTCAGCACTGCCGTCTTGGTCGGGTTGTCGTACTTGAAGGCCGCGTGCCCGCTCGAGTCGTCGACCTCGGTGAACGCATGGAGGTCGACGCGCTGGCCCTGGTTGGCGAACGTCTGAAACCCCTGGACGTGCTCGAACATCGTCACGTCGCTCGCGCCGATCGCCGTCGGCAGGTACGGCTGGAGCTTGCTCTTGATCCCCATCTGGTGCGCGAGGTCGATGACGTTGTTGATGCCTTCCATCTGGCCGACCTGGACGGCCGGGATGTTGCGCGAGTAGAGAATCGCCTTGCTCGCCGGGATGTCCCCGAATCCGCCGTTGTCGAAGTCGTGGGGGCTGTAGCCGTTGAAGTTGGTCAGCTGGTCGTGCAGGATCGTCGCCCACGTGATCTTGTGGTCCCGCAGCGCCGCCTCGTAGACGTACGGCTTGAAGGACGACCCCGGCTGGCGCGGCGAGAGGATCACGTCGAACTGCCCGCCGATCGCGTCGTTCCCGTAGTCGGCCGACCCGACCCAGGCGAGGATCTCTCCCGTCTTCGGATCGGCGGCCAGCAGGGACGCGTTGTTGACCTTGTAGTTCTTCAGGTCCTGCACGCCCTTGGTAACAGCGTCCTGGGCGGTCTTCTGGATGCTGAGGTCCAGGGTCGTGTGCACGACGATGCCTCCCTGCTGTACCTCGGCCGCGCCGAAGATCGTCTCGAGCTGCGAGAGAACGTAGTCGACGAAATGCGGAGCGAGGCTCTGCCTCGCCGACGGCTGGATCTGCAGCTCGGACTTGATGTCTTCCTGCGCCGCCTTGTCCGCCTCGTCCGAGCTCAGAGCGCCCGTGGAGACCATTCCCTGCAGCACGTAGGTCTCGCGACCCAGCGCGAGCGGGTAGCGCACCGCGGGGTCGTAGAGCGACGGCGCCTGGATGAGGCCGGCCAGGAACGCGGCCTGCGCGACCGTCATGTCCTTCGCGTCCTTGTTGAAATATGTGCGCGACGCGGCGCCGATTCCATACGCGCCGTGGCCGAAGTAGACGCGGTTGAGATACATCGTCAGGATCTGGTCCTTCGAGTAACGCTGCTCGAGCGCGACCGCGAGCACCAGCTCCTGGACCTTGCGCGTCACCGACCTCTGCGGCGTGAGGAGCTGGATCTTGACCAGCTGTTGCGTGATCGTGCTGCCACCCTGGTTGACGCCGCGCGAGGTTATGTCGACCCAAGCGGCACGTGCGATCGAGGTAGGGTCGACGGCTCCATGGTTGTAGAAGTTCCGGTCCTCGGCCGCGAGCACCGCCTTCGGCGCGTACTTGCCCATCTGGTCGAGCGCGAGCGTCACGTGATAGTGGCCGGCCGGGCTCCAGTCCTCGATCAGCTTGCCGTTGCGGTCGAGCACTATGACGTCGCCGGCCGCGAGCACGTTCTGGCTCGGGTCAGGAAGGTCTTTGATCGCCCACAGCACGTAGAGCGTCGAGCCGATCAGGAGCGCTCCGAGAGCCGCCGCGATCCAGACCCGCTTGGCCCACATCCATGCCAGTGGTCGAGCTAGAAACCCAGGCTGGCCGCCACGTGCGGCCGGTCCGGTTGCCACCCTTCGCGCTCCTCCTTCCGAGCGCTCAGTTGGGCACGTTGCGCCTGGGTTGAGCGCTTCGAGGAAAGAACGCCCCGTTAAATCGGGCTACTCGGCGCTCCCCGTCTAGCCGAATTCGACGGCGATGTAGCCGTAACCGTTAGATCCGACCACCCAGGCGGTCGCGACGTAGTGGTAAGGACCAAGGATGTTGGCGCGGTGCTCGGGGCTGTTCACGAACATCGTGTTCAGCTGTGTGTCGTTGACGCCGGCCGACCACCAACCGATGTTCTCGCCGGTCTGCGCGCCGAGGCGGCAGTTGAGGTCTTGATAGACGCCGCCGTAGTGGGCGAAGGTCACGCCCGGAGTCGCGAGGTGCGCGGCCTGCGC
The DNA here is from genome assembly GCA_035511715.1 of Candidatus Acidiferrum sp. GTDB lineage: Bacteria > Chloroflexota > Dormibacteria > Dormibacterales > Dormibacteraceae > 40CM-4-65-16. The sequence goes on from DATKFA010000096.1 coordinate 8,917, forward strand.
GCGGGCGACACTGGACAGACAGTTGCTCCATGTCAGCGGCCCAAGACCGTTGCGTGCGCGGTCCTGGTTGATTAGCGCCTGCTGCGTGGAGCCGACGATCACCGCGACGCAAGCCGGAGCGGGAGCGGGAGCAGGCGCGGCGGCCGCGGGCGGCGCGGGTGGCGGCGTCGGGCTGGGCGGGATCAGCTGCGCCGGCGCCGCGGCCTGATCCAGGTTGTCGTAGGACTTCAGGCCGACCGGCTGATGCGACGCCGTGAGCACGCCGGGACCCACGGCGCGATGGTGCGCCAACGTGACGGCGCCGGCGGTCACGATGATCGCGCCGACGACAACGAGCCCCCCGAACCATGTGACAAGTCGCATGGGAAGGCTGCGGAGTCTGACCGCGAAAGGCCGCGCGCCATGAGGGATTGGGGTAAAGCGCTGTAAATAAAATCATCGGCGCCGAGCGCCGGCTATTCGGGCAGCCGGCTCTTCAGGCGCTCGAACGCCAGGACCAGGAAAGATTCAGCGCCCTGCTCCCAGCCGGGCAGCTGCGTCCACATGTAGGCCATCGCCCGTAGGGCCAGGGTCAGCGCCTCATACACCTGGAACCGCTGCATGGTCGCGTGCGGGCGGAGCTCGCGATAGCGCCGGATGAAGATCTCTCGCACCTCTTCGGCTGCAGCGGATTGAGACCAGTCCTTCGGCTGGGAGGGCACCAGGTAGCCGCAGAACTTGCCCAGGTCGTAGCTCGTTTCGGCCATCGCGAAGTAGTCGAAGTCGAGCAGCGTGAACTGGTCGTTATGGAATAGGAACTGGTCGTACTTGAGGTCGCCGTGGGTGGGGAGGATCTCCTCCTCGGTCGTTTTGCGCACCCGCTCGCGCATGTGCGTGATCAGGTCCTTGAGCAGGAAGTGGCCTTCCGGAAGCACGTAGGCGAACTGGTCCATGACGCGATCGAGCCGCGCGATCTCGCGCTCGATGTCGATCGAGACGTCATTCCGCACGTCTGATTCGTGGATGACCGCGATCGCCTCCGCGGCTGCGTTGCCGCACATCTCGAACTCGACGCTCGTGCGCTTGCCGCTGACGGGCCGGCCTTTGACCGCCTCCTCGAGCATCATGCCCATCTCTTCGACATACCCCAATGGGCGAGGCAGGTTGAGGTACCCGGGGTACTTCTCAGCGGTGCGCCACAGGCCCTCCACCACCTTCATGGCGCGCAGGCCACGACCACCGGGCTGGACCTTGCCGAAGATCCGCGCCGGCATGCCTGGCAGGTCGAGCGTGTATCGGAGGATGCCGACGATCTCGGGCATGTAGCGCACGCGCTCGACGGTCAGTCGCCGCGATGCATCGAGCACGGTGGCGACGCTCTCCGGGCCCATCAGGACACCTGCTATTCGCACCGGATCGTTGGCGAGGGCGAGGTTCGGCATCGAGGGGTCGAAGGGGTAGAACCAGTAGGCGTGCTGAGTCTCGGGGAAGAGGCGCGGCGTTCCAATCCCGTTGATTGGGTCGACTGGTCCACCCGAGGCGAAGCCCTGCAGCCGGGCGCTCAGCTTCTCCCAGGCTGCGTCGTTGAGCGCTCCCTTCGCCACCAGGCGGAGCTCGCGCTCCTCCCCTTCCTTATTAATGTCGATGCTCATCAGGGACCAGTAGGAGTCAGGGGGTTCCAGGCGGGTGCCGCGGCGGTGAACGCTTGCTATCTCCCAGCCGGTCCCGGCGAGCACTTCCTCGGCGTAGGCGGCCACCGCGGCCTTGTCCGTCGCCGCCCGCATGGTTAGAACTGAGGAAGTTTGCGTTTCCACTTCAAAGCGCATTGCCCAAATAGGGAACGCTGAGCGGGGCGTTCTGCGACATATCCCCGAGAACTGAGGGGTCCGTGTCCAGGATGACGGCGAGGCAATCGCTCATTTCCACGTGGAGGTGGGCATTTTGGAAGCGTTCGGCGAATACCTCGCCAGTCGGCCCGTGCTCGCTCGGCGCCTGCTGGTAAACGGATTCATCCTGACGGCCGGACTCCTCCTCATGCTGGCTCGCACGTCACCGGCTCTGGCGGCCGACAACGGCCACGGTCAGGGCAAAGCACAGGATCACACCAGTGCGTCCGCTGTTGCTCAGCGCCACGACAGCCAAACGTCGCGCCAGGAGCAGACTCACGGCGGCGGTGGCGGGTCGGGCGGCGGAGACGGAGGAAACGGCAGCGGTGGTGGGTCGAGCGGAGCCTCGACGCACGCCGGCAGCAACGGCGGGTCGACCGCGAATGCAACTTCGCAGTCGCAAGCGAAAACGACCAGCCAAACCAACGCGAGCGCTCACGCTGACGCGAGCGTGAAGGCGCAGGCGAACACACAGTCGTCTACGCACACCGGCAGCAGCGGCAACGGACACGCGCAATCAACCGTGACGACGGCAGCGACCACGAACTCAAAGACCACCGGCCAGCACAAGGAGTCCGGAGAGAACAACTCCGACTCTCGCGGCGACGTGGCCGGCGGCAAGACCGGGAACGGCGACGACAAGACTTCGACGAAGACCAACCACAGCGATTCTTCGGACGTCGACACCGTCACAACCGGCTCCGCTGGCAGCGCCAACGGCAGCACTGGCAACTCGGCCCAGGTCAACGCCTCGGGCACGGCCAACAGCACGGGCGGCTCGACCGGCAACTCGGCCCAGGTCAACGGCTCGGGCACGGCGAACAGCACCGGCGGAAGCACCGGCAACTCGGCCCAGGTCAACGGGTCGGGCACTGCCAGCTCGACCGGCGGCAGCACTGGCAACTCGAGCGAGGTCAACGGCTCGGGCACGGCCAACAGCACCGGCGGTTCGACCGGCAACTCGGCCCAGGTCAACGGCTCGGGCACCGCCAACTCGACCGGCGGCTCGACCGGCAACTCGGCCCAGGTCAACGGCTCAGGCACAGCCAACTCGACCGGCGGTTCGACCGGCA
>DATKFA010000097.1:0-6733 GCA_035511715.1 Candidatus Acidiferrum sp.
GGTCATGGACCACCGGCGCGGCCCGCGCATCGAGAGCATCCGGTACAAGTCCAAGAAGCGGGTGCGGGTCCACCACGGCGGACGCGCGCACCTGACGGCGCTGGAGATCATCGCTGTTGGCGGCGTCGGTCTCGAGACCGCGGAAGAGAAAGAAGCCAAGGAAGAGAAGCCCAAGGGCCGGACTCCAAAAAAGGCCAACGAGAAAGCCACCGCGAAAGCGCCGACGCGAGCTCGCGCGAAGGCAGCCTCCAAGGTTGAGGCCGTAGCCGAAACGAAGGAAGAGGAAGCGCCGAAGAAGACGACTAGACGGCGCACCAAGAAGGAAACGGAGTAGATGGCGCACAAGAAAGGTGGAGGCAGCTCGCGCAACGGTCGGGACTCGAACCCGCAGATGCTGGGCGTCAAGGTCTACGGCGGCCAGCGCGTCGACGCGGGCACGATCCTGGTCCGCCAGCGCGGCACCAAGATCAAGCCGGGCACCGGTGTGGGCGTCGGTCGCGACGACACGCTCTTTGCGCTCGTCCCCGGCGAGGTCAAGTACGAGCGCGTCGGCAAGGACCGCCGCCGCGCGACGATCCAACGCGACGAGCAGGACTGACACAAGGCAGTTCATCGACTCCGCGCGGATAACCGTGCGCGGCGGTCACGGGGGAAAGGGTTCGGCTTCGTTCCGGCGCGAGCCCTTCGTTCCTCGCGGCGGCCCCGACGGCGGCGACGGCGGACGCGGCGGCTCGGTGATCCTCAGGGCCTCGAACGAGATCACGGACCTCTCACGGTTTCGGCGGCGGAGCCGCTGGCATGCGGAGGCCGGAGCCGATGGCGCGGCCACCCGCAAGACTGGACGCAACGCACCGGACCTCGTGATCGACGTCCCGGTTGGCACCATCGCCCTCGATTCCGCTGGCGCGCTGGTCGCGGACCTCGATCGTCCGGGCGCCTCCGCGGTGGTCGCTCGGGGCGGCCTTGGTGGGCGGGGCAACGTCCATTTCAAGAGCTCGACGCGACGGGCGCCCGACTACGCTGAGCAAGGACTGAGCGGCGATGAGGGCGCTCTCACGCTCGACCTGAAGCTCATCGCCGACGTGGGACTCGTCGGTCCTCCCAACGCCGGCAAGTCGTCGCTGCTTCGCGCCCTGACCGCCGCTCGCCCGAAGGTTGCGGACTACCCTTTCACGACGCTTGACCCGCAGCTCGGTGTCGCGGAGGCCAGCGGCGTGCGCTTCGTCATCGCCGACATTCCCGGTTTGATCGAGGGCGCCGCCCAGGGCGCCGGCCTTGGGCTCCGTTTCCTACGCCATATCGAGAGGACGAAGGCGCTCGTCTATATCCTCGACGGCTCGGCGCCTGGTCCGTGGAAGGACCTCGACACCGTGCGTGAGGAGCTCAAGCAGTTCTCGCCTCTGCTGCTGGAACGGCCACACGTCATCGCTGTGAACAAGGTCGACCTCGAGCCTGTGCGCCGGCTTCGCGCGCGCACGCGGCGTCGCGACGTGCTCTTCATCTCCGCCAGGACCGGCGAGGGCGTGCCCGAGCTAGGCGCCGCCATCGCATCGCTCGTCGCCTCGGCACCTCCGCCGGAGCTTCCCGCGCCGGCAAAGGTCACGAGGTTGCGTCCGCGGGGCGCCTCACGCCTGGCTGTCGAGAAAAAAGGGGACGTGTTCGTCGTTCAGGGTGAGGCGGTCGAGAGGCTTCTCGAGCGTCTTGACCTCGAATCCGAAGGAGGTCTTGCGCGCTTTCAGTCGGAGCTCGACCGCCTGGGCGTGAACGCCGCGCTCGAGTCGGCCGGGGTCAAGCCCGGGGACGCGGTCCGCATTGCAGCCGCCGAGTTCGAGTACCAACCGTGAGGATCGGAATACTCGGGGGAACGTTTGACCCGATCCACGTCGGTCACATCGCCGCCGCGCGCGTCGCGATGGACTGCGCGCGACTCGACCGCGTCCTGTTCATCCCAAGCGCGACCCCACCGCATCGAGGCCCTGCGGAGGCCGATGCGGCGGAGCGTCTGGAGATGTCCCGGCTCGCGGTCGGCGACGAGACGCGCTTCGAGGTGAGCGACGTCGAGGTTCGGCGCGGCGGGAGGTCGTTCACGTCGGACACGGTGCGCGAGCTCAAGAGCGCTCATCCGCACGATGAGCTGTTCCTGATCCTCGGCTGGGACGCGGCGCGGCTGTTCTCGACATGGCACGAACCTGATCAAATCCGCGCGGATGCCTCGGTCATCGTGGTCGGCCGGCCGCGAACGCAGGCGCCGACCGCCGCCGACCTGCGAGCTGCGGGCCTGGATCCGGAGCGGACCGTGCTGTGCCTCGGCGGTACGCCGGACATCTCGGGCAGCGAGCTTCGCGAGTCGCTTGCCAGGGGTGAGCCGGTGGGTGACTGCCTGCCACCCGCCGTGGAGAGATACATCGCCGAGCACGGGCTTTATGGAGATAATCGTTAGGTTGGCTGCGGAACGGACAAGGCGACTCACGCCGCTCCAGCTCGCGCGATTGCTGCGCACCGCGGCAACCGAGAAGAAAGCCTGGGACCCGGTGATCATCGACGTTCGCGACAAGACGTCGGTGGCCGACTACTTCGTCATCACCGAGGGAGAGACCGACCGGCAGGTGCGCGCGATCGCCGACGCGATGGTGGAAGCCGCCAGATCGAGGGACCGCAGGCCGCTGGCGGTCGACGGTTACGACGACGCCGGATGGATCCTGCTCGACTTCGATTCCGTGCTTGCGCATGTGTTCTTGCCGGGGGAGCGGTCGTACTACGACCTGGAGAGCCTGTGGGCGCCGGCGGCGAGGCGGCGGCCCAAGGCGGCCAGCGCTTAGCCCCTCCGTTCGCTTCGCGGGGAGGACTCTTTTAGATCAGTTGCGCGTAGCGGTCGAAGATCTCCCTCAGCTCCGCGGGTGGCTCGACGCGGTGCTTCTTCATCACGTCAAACAGGCTGAGGATGTGTCGCACGCCGGCGAGCGTGACGCCCTTCTCGCGCGTGAGGTGCTGGATGACCTGCACCTTGCTGATGTCGCGCTGTGAGTAGCGGCGCCTGTTGGTCGTCGTGCGATGGGGTTCGATGAGCTGAGCGTCTTCGTAGAGCATCAGCGTGCGTGGATGCGTTTCGAGGATCTCGGCCGCGACGCTGATCGTGTACAGCGGCTTGTCGAGATCACTGAACGATTGATGCTGACCGCGTTGTGTGTTGCGACTGTTCACGAGCATCAATGAAGCGACTTGAGAAGCTGGATGACGGCCGGCCCCAGGAGAACGATCCACAAGACCGGGAAGATGCAGCCGACCATGGGAAAGACCATTCGCGAAGACGCCTGCGCAGCGCGCTCCTGCGCACCCTGTCGCTGGCGGCGCCGCATCTCGGTCGCCTGGACGCGCAGCAGACGGGCGATGGGCACACCCATCTGGTCCGACTGAACGATCGACTCCACAAGGTGATGGAGGTCCGGCACGCCCGCGGTGTCGGCCATGTGCTCGAGCGCCGCCATGCGCGGCCGGCCGAGCCGGATCTCGCGCAGCACCTTGCCGATCTCGTCGCCCAGCGCGTTGTGGAATCGCTCCGTGATGCTCAGCAATCCCTCGTCGAGGCTCATCCCTGACTCAACCACCAGGGTCAGCAGGTCGGTCGCTTCGGCGAGCGACCGCTGGATCTGGCGGCGGCGCTGGCCGATTCGCTGCTCGAGCCACAGCCCCGGCAGCAGGAAGCCGGCGATCGCGAACACCGCACCCGCGAGCGGCACCTCGACGAACAGGGGCATGCCGAGCGGCAGGATCAGGCCCAACGCCAGCCCCACCACCGCCATCAGCGCGGCGCTGCTGTAGCGGACCGACTGGAAGCCGGAAGGCGTGAGGCCCACCGGGTTGCCTGCCTGGCTGAGCTTGGTGCGGATCTGCAGCGCCGTCCCCGCCGGCATCCGCGACACCGGCCGGAGGAACGTATCGAGCTGCTTCAGGAACGACTGCCGCGGCGTGCGCGCCAGCACACCGCCGTTGGCTGCTTCGGCCCGCACCTGATCGATCGCGATGAAGTAGGCAAAGATGATCACTCCGCAGATCACGCCGGCCACGAGCGCGATGGTGAACATGGCTATGCCTCCAGCGTGGTCATGCGCCGGATGAGCAGGTTGCCGATCAGGACCATCAAGGCCGCGATTCCCAGCAGCACGTAACCGACCCACGTGCTCGTCATCGGCGCGTAGTAGCCGGGCACGAATACGTAAAGACCGAGGGCGAGCAGGATCGGCAGGCCGGTGATGATGCTCGCCGATGCGCGCGACTGCGCCGTCAGGACGCTCATGTCGCGCTTGGTCTGCAGGCGGTCTCGAAGCGTGTCGCTGATGTTGTCCAGCACCTCCGCGAGGTTGCCGCCGACTCGGATGTGGAGCAGGATCGCGGTCACGATGAACTCGAGGTCCGGGCTGTCGATGCGCAGCAGCAGAGAGCTGAGCGCGTCCTCGACCGACGTACCAAGCGTGACCTCCGTGGTGACGCGCTCGAACTCAGTCGAAACCGGCGGCTGGGACTTCGCCGCGACCGTATCGAGCGCTCGGTCGATCGCGTAGCCGGTCTTCAGCGAGTTCGACAAGAGCTGCAGCATGCTCGCGAGCTGATCGTTGAACTGCGTCTGACGGCGTCGCTGCAGGTAGGCGACGACGAGCGGCGGGATCACGTAGCCGACGGCGCCGAGGATCAGCGGGCCGGCCGAAAAGCCAAAACGGAACAGCCCGACGAGCGCGCCCAGCGCGATGACGCCGATCCTTAACAGCAGGTACTCCGGGGCCGTGATGTTGAGGCCCGCCCGCGCGAGGTCCTCCGTCAGGGTCGGCTTGCCCTCTTTCTTCCGGCGCTGGCTCAGGTTCTCGGCGGCCGGCTTCAGCAGCCGCTCGACGAGCTCTCGAGGAGTCGCGCGTGGCGGCTGGACGCCGGGCGGTTGGGACAGAACTAAGTCCTTGCGGACCCTGTCGAGGGCCCAGAAGAACACGAAGACGGCCGCGGCCATGGGAACGGCAACGACAACGGGCGCCGGAAGGTTCATCTAGAAGAGGCTGGGGTAGTTGGCCTGGATGACCTGCAGCGTGACGCCCTTGGCATCGTTGACGCTGGGACACTTCGGGTCGGGGTTCTGGGCGCCGGGCGCGTAGTCCCGGTACGACTCCAGCGTGTACTTCAGCGATGCGTAAGTGAGGAACCAGGTGATGACCTCGGCCTCGCACTCTGTCACCACCACCGTGAGGCTGCTTGCGCCCGCGTTGCCGCTGGTGGACGCGGTTCCGACCTTGATCACGTGCAGCTGGGTGAAGATCGTCTTCGACGCCACCTTCCCGTTGCTCGTGACCGTTGCGATCACCGAGATGTAGTCATCGGGCTGGATGTAGTCGGCAACGCCCTGCTGCTCGCTGGTCGGGATCGTGAGGGCGACGTAGCCCCTGGGGATGGGGAGGTACTCGGCCTGTGCGCCCAGGGCCTGGTTGGGCTTGGCCACCTCATTGGAGGCGACCAGCTGGCCGCTGGTGATGGTCACCAGCGGCACCATGCCCGCGACCTGGCTGACGCTGTTGAAGTAGACCTTCGGGTAGTTGTTCGGGACGTTCAGCGAGCGCGTCAGGAGGTCGCCGGCCCCGATCGGGATGCGGGGCTGAAGGTCCTTGGCCGCGACCACGACGGTCTCCTGGGGACTCGCGCTGCCCGCGCTTGCGTTGAGCGCAACGAGGACGAAAGCGACGATCACCAGGAGCGCGAGAAGGATGCCGAGAAGGGTGAATGGCCGGCGCGAAGTAATTGCGCTAAACGTCCGCAAGGCCGACCAATCATAGGCAAGATATGCCGGTGCCGAGCCCCCTTAACTTGACAGTCAAAAAGGTACATTCGGACCAGTCGGGCCAGTCCCTGGTCGAGTTCGCGGCGTCCTCGGTGGTGCTCCTGCTGCTGGTCGGCGGGCTGGTCGACATCGGCCGCTCGATCTACGTCCAGGAGTCCCTCTCCAACGCGGTTCGGGAAGGCGCAAGGCACGCCGTCTGGTTCGACGCTCCGACCCTCTCTCATCCCTACCTCTACGACGCCTCGATCAAGGCGACGGTCGACGCCGAGCTCGCCACCATCTCACTGCCGGCGTCGGTGCTCAAGAACCCGTCGACGACCTGCCCCGGCCCCACCGATGGCAACGCTTCGCACAACCCGCCCTACGGATCGTCGGCCTACCCGTCGACGGCCAACCAGCCCTGGCTGTACATCTGCTACAACAACACGCCCGGCCTGGATTACACGTCGCCCGCGACGAACCTGGGGCAGCTGGATGTCAACGTGATCGTCCTCTACACGTACGGGCCCATCACCCCGCTGGTCAAGTCGCAGTTCGGCGTCTTTCAGGTCGCGGTCAACCAGCACATGACGGTGCAGGGCTCGTGATGCGAGCGGCCCCTCCGGCGCTTCGCGCCACCTCCCCGCCAGCGGGGAGGACTAGCCAGCGTTCGCAGGCCCTCATCGAGTTCGCGCTTGTATCGCCGGTGCTGCTGCTCCTGGTGTTCGGCGTGGTCGACGTGGGGCGCGGCATCTTCTATTACGACACGCTCAACCACGCGGCGCGCGAAGGCGCGCGGACCGCGGTCCGCGCCTCCAACCAGCTCCCGACCTACGCCGACGTGATCAACACCGTCACCGCCCAGATGGTCGGGGCGCCGGTCTCGGCGCCATGCCCGCAGGGACCGGTGACCGCGTCCACGCCCCCGGCCAACTCGGC
>DATKFA010000098.1:0-3676 GCA_035511715.1 Candidatus Acidiferrum sp.
CGGATATCCAGGTGGTTCCGCCCATCCGGGCCGAGCGTCCGGTGTGATAGACGCGTGCGCTGGTGATCGCATCGTCGAAGCTCCAGCGCGCACCGGCGAACTCGGCGGCGACCTGTCGCGCGGCGCCAACGAGGACGATCGCCCGATCCTCGGGGTCGAATCGGACGACTCCGGCTACGTGGGTGGCGAACAGCTGACCGACTTCGTCGCTCACCGCCGAGAAGATCTCGGCAGGCCGTACGCCCTCCGCCACCAGCGTAGCCACGCGCCGAAGCGCGGCCTGCTCGTCGACCAGCCGCTCGATTGCGGCGCGCGCCTCGGCGTTGCTAATGGCGGTGGCGACGAGACTCGCGAACTGCACGAGGTGCCTCTCCGGCTCTGGCGGCCACGCCCGCTCTCCGGACGTCGCGACAACCAGCGCACCCCAGACGCGGCCGCGCACGACGATCGGGCAGCCCACCGCCGACCCGACCCTGCGCTCACGCGCGCCCTCGGCGACCGCGCCAGGAGCGGCGGAGTAATCGTCGATCCGGGCTGGCCGTCCCTCGCGGATGACCGACGCGGTGACGCCGTCACCATCGATCCGCAGCCGCGCGCCGACCGGAAAGCTGGCCGAGATCGCGGCGCCACGAGCCGCAACCACGGTCGCGGTCCCGTCGCCCTCGTCGCGAAACAAGCCGCAGTCGACGTTTCCGAGTATGTTCCCCGCCTCTTCGGCGACTTTCGCGAACACCTCGGCCGGAGACTCCTCCTCTGCGACAAGCGTCGCCACGCGTCGCAGCGCCGCTTGCTCGTCGGCCAGCCGCGCGAGCGCCTCGCGTGCCTCGGCCCTCGCGATCGCGGTGGCGAGGAGCTCGGTAAAGTCGGAGAGGCCCGCTTCGATGCCTGGCCGCAAAGGCGCGCCTCCCGGGTTGGCGACACAGATGACTCCCCACGGCCGGCCGTCGACGAGGATGGGGACACCGACCGCCGAGCGTATCGACCATGCCCGCATGGCGGCGGCGGACGTGCTCTGCAGCTCCGTGTAGTCCTCGATCCTCGCCGCGCGCCCCGTTTGGAGCACGGTCGCTCCCAAGCTCGGTCCGTCGAGCGCCACCGGCTGCCCACCGGGAAGCCGGGGTCATCGACAGAGGCGACCACGGTGGAATGCGCATCCGAGTCGTATCGATCGATCGTCACTATCTGAACGCCGAAGACCTGCGCCACTTCTCGCGCGGCCAAGGCGAATACGTCCGCCTCGGCTTTGCCCTGTACAACGAGCGTCGCGACCCGTCGCAGCGCCGCCTGCTCCTCGGCGAGCTGTACGAGCTCGGCTGTCCGCGCCGCGACCTTCGCCTCGAGCTCGTTCCGTGTCTGACGTAGCGCTTCTTCAGCGCTCGCCCGTTCTTCGATGAGGCGTGCGTTATGGAAGGCCGTCGCGGCGTGATCCGTGGCCAGGGACAGCAGCAGCTGATCGATCGCCGTCGGAAAGTCGCTGCGCGTTCGCGCGGCGGCGACGAGGCCGCCGTGGCCGTCGGCACCGATGGGAACGGCAATACCGCGACACGGCTCCGAGGCGTCACCGACGTCGGCAATGATGGTCCGATGGGGGAATCGAGCCGTAGCGCTTTGACGTTCCAGCCAGTCCGGAAACCCCTTCCACGCATCACCGCGCGTGACGTCGACTGCTCCGCCGTCTGGACGGCGCAGCCGCACGAAGGCAAAGTCGAGCTGCAGCCACGTTACGAGCGCATCGGCGAGCCCGGCCGCCACGGCAGGGCCTTCTCCGATCCACGCCGCCGGGGTCGCGAACAAGGCGACCAGGTCCCTCAGCGCCGTTTGCAGGCGGAGGGCGTCGCTGGGTGCCTGCCGCATCCACCGCCTCCGGCTCTGCCTGGCGGGTCGATTCCGAGAGGGCTAGAGAAGTAGTTTAACGAAACACCGATCAGCCTGTCACCGGCATGACCGGTGCTCCAGGCGGCGTGGCAATGTGACGGCCCGCCCGGTCTGGGCAGGGGAGAGCAGCGTGCCTGGCCGCCAGCGCGGCCACCGCGGCGGCCGCCTCCGGCGGCATCGGTTGCACCCGGCCGTCATTGACGTGCAGGAGCATCAGCTCGCAGGTCGCCGCCAGGCTCCCGGCGCTGGTCATCTGGTGGAACACGTGCATTCGCTTCTCGTCGTGGCCGAGCAGCTGGGTCCGGTACTCCAGCACCGCGCCCTGTATCACGCCGCTGACGAAGCACAGGTGGCTTTCCGCCGTGTAGATGCCGCCCCCGGTCCGCGCCCGGTAGGCGGCGCCCAGGCCCACGTGATCCAGGAAGGCCTCGGTCGCCTCGGTGAACGCCAGGAAGTAATAGGCATCCATCATGTGGCCGTTGTAGTCGATCCACTTCGGCGGCACGCTCCGGCCGCCGGTACCGAGCCCTCCGGGAATCACCCGGTGTGCTCGAAGCTCGGCACGTCGGCGATCAGCTGGCGGGTGTAGGCCGCCTTGGGCGCGGTCAGTACCTGGGTGACCGAGCCCCGCTCGCAGACCTGGCCGGCGCTGATCACCGTCACGTCGTCCGCGATGCTCCGCACCAGCGGCAGGTTGTGGGTGATGAACATCAGCGACAGCCCGCGCTCGGCCTGCAGCCGCAGCAGCAGCTCGACGATCGCCGCCTGCACCGACACGTCGAGCGCCGAGGTGATCTCGTCGCAGACGAGCAGCTCAGGGTCGACGACGAGGGCGCGGGCCAGCGCGACGCGCTGCCGTTCCCCGCCGGACAGCTCGTCGGGGTAGCGCGCCGCGAACGACTCCCGCAGCGCGACCGAGGTCAGCGCGTCCCCGATCCGCTTGTCACGCTCCCTGGCCGGGAGCTTGCTGAAGTGGCTGAGCGGATGCCCGATGATCTGGCCGACGGTCTGGCGAGGGTTGAGCGAGGAGTACGGGTTCTGCGCGACGAACTGGATCTTACGCAGCTGGTCCTGCGTCCTGCCGCGGACGCCGGGCGGTAGTTGCTGGCCGCCGAACGTGATCGTGCCCGTCCAGTCCTTGTGGAGCCCGACGACGCACCGCGCCAGCGTGGTCTTGCCCGACCCCGAGGTGCCGACGATCGCGACCGACTTCCTGGCCCCCACGTCGAGGTTGACGTCCCGCAGCACCGGCTTGTTGGTATAGGAGACAGATACCCCGCTGACGGTGAGCACCGGTTCCTCGGCCGGAGGCACCGTGCGCTCTCGGGCTCGCACGGCGGTGGCCGACAGCGCGGTGACCTCCAGGGCGCGTACGCACCTGGCCGCGTGCCCGGTGTCCGACACGACGACCGGCAGCGGCTCGCGCAGCTCGCATTCCGCGATCGCGAACTCACAGCGCGGCCGGAACGAGCAGCCGGCCGGGCGGTTACCCGGGCGCGGCGGAGAGCCCGCCATGCCGTGCAGCTCGTGGGAGGTCCCCATCAAGGGGATGGCCCGCATCAGCCCGCGGGTGTACGGATGGGCCGGCGTCGCGAACAGCTCGCTCGCCGCGCCGATCTCGATCAGCCGCCCGGCGTACATGACCGCGACGTGGTCGGCGATCTCGGCCACCACGGACAGGTCGTGGCTGATGTAGACGGCGGCCACCTGGTAGGTATGGCACAGCCCCCGCACGGTATCCAGGACGCGGCGCTGGGTGGTGACGTCCAGGCCGGTGGTCGGCTCGTCCAGCACGATCAGC
>DATKFA010000099.1:0-6182 GCA_035511715.1 Candidatus Acidiferrum sp.
AGAGCTGGCCGCTGCGGTCGCGAAAGAGGTTCTTGTTCAGGTTGCTGACGACGACGTCCTGACCGATCTGCTGCTGGCCCCAGTCGAGCGTCGTCTTCACGTTGAGCTGCTGGATGCCCGGCTGGAACCCGAGCTGGCGCAGCTCGGCAAGCACGTAGTCCACGAAGTGCGGGGCGAGGTAGGTGTTGGTCGGCGCGTAGTAGGTGAGCTTCTCGTTGGTCGCCTTGTCCATGTCTTCCTGCGTGATGAAGTTGGAGCGGACCATCGCCTGCAGCACCTCGTTCTGCCGCAGCTTGGCCGAGTCGGGGTTCAGCACGGGGTTCCATTCCGTCGGCGCCTGGGGCAGACCCGCAAGCATCGCGGCCTGCGCCAGGTCGAGCTTGGAGGCGGGGATGCGGAAGTAGCTCTCCGCGGCCGCCTCGATGCCGTACGACTGCGAGCCGTAGAAGCTCTTGTTGAGGTAGAGCTCCATGATCTGGTCCTTGGAGTAGGTCTGGCTGAGCTCATAAGCGAGGGCCAGCTCTTTCACCTTGCGGTCCAACGTCTGGTCAGGCGTCAGGAACTGCTGCTTGGCCAGCTGCTGGGTGATGGTGCTGCCGCCACCCACGATGTGGCCGGCGCGAAGGTTGTCAAAGCCGGCGCGGATGATGCCGGCCAGGTCGAAGCCCGGGTTCGAATAGAAGCCGCGGTCCTCGATCGCCACCGTGGCCTGGATCGCGACCGGGTTGACGTCTTTGAGCTTGACCGCGAGCCGGTGGTCGCCCTGGTTGCCGACGTCGGCGAGGACGATCTTGCCTGTGTTGTCGGTGATCAGCGTGTCGCCGGCGAAGGCCGCCGAATCGAGGCCCTGGATCGAGGGCAGGCTGTCGAAGAAGGATTGCGCGTAGGCGTCTGCCGCCAGGCCGAGGACGAAGACGACCGCGATCACGGCGGCCAGGCCGCGGAGGATCGCCGTGCGGCGCATCTTCTGGCCGATCGGAGACCACGCGGCGTGAATCCGCGCTCGAGGGCTGTGTCCCCCCTTCGTCTTGATCCGCTCAGGAACGTTTCGCGCCATAGGTTTACGAAAGGGCGCGCAGGATTCTACGCTTTCCCATCCTCACCAACGACTATGACTCTGGGAGGGTTACGTTGGAGCCTCGACAGAAGGCTTTCGGCTGCCAGCTCGTACTCGTCGCGCTCCACCGCGCGGAGCACGAAGATCGCCACCAGGTAGACGGCAAAGCCAGCCGGAACCGTGAGGAAGATCGAGCGTGTTGTGAACGGGATCAGGACCGCGCCCATGATCAGGCCGGCCAGCAGGATGCGCCAGCTGAGCTGGATCACCGGAAGCCGAAGGTCAGGCCGGCGCCGCTGCACGAACCACCAGCCAAAGGTGCAGAGGGCTGCCTCGGTCACGACGGTGACCGTGCTGGCGCCGAGGTAACCGAACGCGGGAATCAGGGCCAGGTTCAGGACGATGTTGATCCCGGCCGCCAGCGCCGTCGCCCACGCGTTGAGGCCCTGGCGGTTGATCGCGTTGAGCATCGCGTAGAAGGCCGAGTTTGCGAAGAGGAAGACGATGCCCAGCGCGAGGATGCGCAGGGCCGGCTCGGACTGGGCAAACGCACCCGAGCGGTTGAAGATCTGGTTGATCGGGTGGACGAGCACAAACGTGCCTACGGTCAACGGCCAGCCCAGCAGCACGAGCACCTTGAAGAAGCGGTGATAGGCGACCGTCAGCCTCGAGGGATCGCTCACGAAGTAGACGCCGAGGAGCGGATAGACGACGGTCTGGATGGCGAGGGGCACGAACTGCAGGGCTTCGAACGGTTTGTAGGCGAGCGTGAACCAGCCGACCTCCGCGAACGAGCGGAACTGCTGCAGTAGCACGAAGCCCGCGCGGAAATAAAGGTTCGTAAGAAAGAAGGTCAGTGCGAAGGGCAGCGCGAGCGGCAGCCAGCGCCGGATGAGGCTGGTGTCGAGGCTGAGCCGGATACGGCCCAACCTGAAGACCTGGATGACGACCAGCGAATAGATGATCGTGAAGGTGAAGGAAGCGGCGTAAGCCCAGACGTAGAAGGCGACGCCCGCGTTCGTGCGCGACCCGAGCACGATGAGCCCCGCCTGGATCAAGGTCTCGCACACGATGGCGATGGCGTCGAACTCCGCGCGACCGACCGAGTAGAAGGTGTTGCGCAACAGGCTCGCGTATGCGGTGGCGATCAGGAGTGCGCATCCCGGGAGGATCAGAGACCCGAGGCCCGCCTCCAGCCCGAGCGCGACCGCGAAGATGACCGCCGCCGCCGCCGCCAGGCCGATGCGGAAGACGATGAGCGTGCCCAGAAAATGACCGAGCTCGTTGCGGTCGCGGGCGGCCTCGCGGGTGTAGAGGGACTGGAAGCCCAGGTCGCCGATCACGGCCACCAGGCCGGAGTAGACGACGAGCGTCGTGTACTGGCCGTAGCGCGTCGAGCCAAGCGCGTTGGCCAGCACGATCACGGCGACAAGAGAGATGACGCGCGAGACCGTGCGTGCCCCGAGGATGAAGACCGAGTTGCTGACGGCCCGGTTGCCTAGCTGTTCGGCCGCTCCCTCAACCGCACCAGCACCTTCGGCCGTCTCGGTCACGGCCGGAAGTCTAGTTAGAAGGAACCGGTCCTGACCTTCGGCGTTGCCACGGGTGCGATCAGCAGCAGGACCTGCCCCTGGCTCAAGGCAGGGTGGTGCTGGTCGAGGTCGTCGATTGCATGCGCGAGCTGCGCGTAGCTGATGTGGTAGCCGCGGCCTGCCGAGATCCCTGGATCGTTCAACCAGACGCCGGACGAGTCGTAGCCGATGATCGTCACGAAGTGCGGCACCGACCATCCGGTCTGCTCGAAATGCGACGCGTAGCCGGGATAGTGGGAGTTGCCCAGCCCGTGCGTGCGCACCTCGGCCAGCAGCGGACGTCCCGCCGAGAGCTGCTCGGCGATCACCTTCGGGTCGTTGGGGACGATGCGATACGTGTAGCCAAGGTGCTGCTGGGCGAGCTCGCCGAGCATGGTGTCGTTGAGGTCGGGCGCCGGCTTCCAACGGTCGATCTGGTTGATCAGGTTGTCCGCCGCGTGCGGGTCGATGACGACGTCCTGCCGGTTGGTCCAGTAGTAGGAGAGCATCGTGAGGTTGGCCGCCTCGCAGCTTTCCTGGTGCTGCGCCCAGTTGTTGAGCGGCGCCTGAGTCGTGAACGGAACCTGCAGGAGCATGTGGTCGGGAAGGGCAGCCGGGGTCACCTCGGTGCCGGGACCGACCGTGACGGTGGGCACGGGCATCGCGTGGACGGTGACCGCGCCGGGCAGCGGCTTGGCGACGCTGGCGTTGAGATAGCTGCGCCCGATCGCGCCGGACGCTCCCCCGAGCACCAAGGCGGCCACGACCGCGGCCACGATGCCTCGCCAGTGCAGGTCGAGTGGCCGGCCACCCCTATACCGGCTCAGCTGAACTTCCATCCCGCTCCGTTTCCCTCCATGGGGGAAACGCCGGCTCAGTGGCCGCTACTCAACGCGGTTTGACGCCGCAAAGCGCGGCATATACTCATCCGCGCGCTCGGGAGCGCAACCTTTTGAAGGCGGTCTAAGTTCTAGTTAACGATGCTCGGTGCGCTCAAGTGGTTCGTCGGCCTCGGCCTGGTGGCCGTCGTCGGCATCGGGGCCGGGATCTACTTCGCGTTCTTCGGCGCGGGGCCACAGGTCTCGTATGTCACGCCTGACCTGGTCCCGATCGACCTGAACGCGGCGGCGCCGAGCGACCAGCCGCCGGTCAACCTGCCCGCGGCTGTCAGCCTGCCGGTGCCGTTCACGCCGCAGGCGCCCCTCGGGGACTGGGCGACGCACCAGCACACATGCGAGGAGGCCTCGCTCACCATGGTCGACCGGTACCTGCACGGCGACCACTCCGGGGGCCTCATCGATCCCCAGACCGCGAACGCTGAGATCAACCAGATCACGCAGTGGAAGCCGGCCCAGGACCTGACCAGCCAGCAGGTGGGCGAGGTGGCGCAGCGCTATATGGGCTGGGCGTACAAGTTGCTGCCGGCCGAACGGCTGAACATGAAGGACCAGCTCGCGCTGGGCCGTCCCCTGATCTTCGGCGTGCGCACGCACGGGCTGGGGAATGCAAACTACCCCGGCTACCGCACCCACTTCGAGCAGGCCGGCTGGTCGGTGTCGCACTACCTGGTGGTCACCGGCTACGACCAGGCCGACACCTACATCCTGAACGACCCGGGCCTCACCCGCGGGCACGGCTACCACATCTCGTACGACCAGCTGATGCACGCGGTCGACGACCTCGATCAGGCTTACCCCGACCTGAACATGGGGCGGGTGTTCGTGGTCCTGGCTCCGTTCACGAACAGCACAGGGTCCTAACCCGCGGCCCAAACCCGCGATAGTCGCGACTATGGTCACTTTTCGGGGTGCTTCTAGCGCGATAGTCGCGACTATCGCACTGGTCGCGTAAGCATTTGACGGGCTCTGCGAACCTGGCCTGCGACAAGACCTCGGACCTGGAGGTCACCAGCGGTAAATCGGAGGATGTGGTAGCCGGCGTTCAAGAGAGCGTTCTGCCGGCGCAGATCGGCTGGAATGCGGTCCTTGTGGTTCTGCCCGTCGAACTCGACTACCAGCCGGACGTCTGAGTAGTAGAGGTCAGCTCGGCCAAGAAACCGCCCGGTGCTGTCGTGAAGGTCGACCTGGAGCTCCGGAGCCGAGAGTCGCGCGTTCATGAGCTGAACCCGGAGACGAGTCTCCATCGGAGACTCGGAGCGCGAGTCGGCGAGACCGGCGGCGCGCCGGAGACGCCTTATTCCCTTGACGCCAGCACTCTGTTCGATGTGACCGTTCAAAACGCGCACGTCGATCAGGCCGGCGTGAAGCGCCATGTCGATGGTGACGACAGACTCGGTGAGATCTCTGCCGCTCCCCAGATCGGTCACCGTCCGCACCGGATTTGTCAGCCGGAAGCCACGCCGCTGAATTACATCGCCATCGACGAGCACAGCTCTCCGTATCTTCATTCCGGCTCTACTGCGAACCGAGATACCGCGCGGGACGGTTGCCTCGATTGGATCGCAGGGCGAGAGGTCGAGGCCAAGAATCCAGGCGGCGGTCCGGCCTGAGAACGCGGACCGATCTGGCAAGCGTTGTTTGCGCAGCCCTGAGCTGCAACTCAATGTCGTCTGGAATCTGGGTTGACGCGTACTGACCTCGGCTCAGCCGCCGCCAGCTCGTTGTTTGTAGGTTGCGCCACCTGAACCCGAGGTTTCGAGCTTCGGGCACGGTAAACGGACCCATCCGGAGCTCAGCAGGTACCGCCCGTCGCATCGTGTCCGGCCAGATTGGACCCGCCGGCGCCAACCTTCAATCCAGGCCGTTAAGACCTGTCCTGGAGCAATACCCCGCGATGGTCGCGCCTATCACGACGTCTCGAGGCCGAGATAGCGCGTTAGTCGCGACTATCGCGTGATCGCGCCTGTGATTCCCGATCCCTCAGGCGAAGACGATCGCTTCCTGGAAGTCCGAGTAGCCCGCCTCGAACGCCCCCTTGCTGATCCAGTACTGCCCCCGGATCGGGTCGTTGACCAAAACCGACGACGGGCTTACCCCGACCACCACGTACACGTGAGACGCGTACACCGGCCCGATCCACGGGATCCACTGCCCGTCGAAGCTCAGGTAGTCGCGTCGCGGATGCCAGCGCCAGTCCCAGGTCGCGAACGCGACCACCGGATGTCCCGCGATGACCCTCGCGTAGATCGTCGCCGCCGCCATCGAGCCGTACGCCAGCACGTTCGCCCCGTGCGCGCGAGCAACGCGGACGAGCGGCGGGTAAAACGTCCCGAGCCCCGTGTAGTTGCTCTCGCTGCCGTTGACGTTGCCGACGAACGTCTCGTACGCGTTGCCCCACCGCACGCGGCCGGCGGAGTCGACGTACATCGGGCGCAGGTCCGCGCCCACCTCGGCGAGGATCTGGTCCTGGCTCAGGTTGATGCCCTGGTGCGTCAGCGCCATCGAAGTCGACGCCTCCTCGCAGCTCAGCGGATGGTCCTGGTAGATCATCGCCACGCCGGAGATAACGTGGGTCTGGCTCAACACCACGTTGATGGAGTGGTCGGCCGACGCCGACACCTGCTGCGTGTCCGTCGTGATCGAGCCGAACTCGGC
>DATKFA010000100.1:0-6016 GCA_035511715.1 Candidatus Acidiferrum sp.
CACAGTGAACCCTGATGCTTGTAGTGAACGGATCACATCACTCCAGCTCGTTCCATCCGCCCAGGCGCCG
This sequence comes from Candidatus Acidiferrum sp., assembly GCA_035511715.1. Taxonomy (GTDB): domain Bacteria; phylum Chloroflexota; class Dormibacteria; order Dormibacterales; family Dormibacteraceae; genus 40CM-4-65-16. The sequence continues at coordinate 71 of DATKFA010000100.1, forward strand.
TGAACCAGTAAAACGTTCGGTTTGTCACTCATGATCAAGATCGTCAGCGCGAAGCCGGGTGCTTCGCATGAGTCAACCGACTCGTTTCTTAATCGCCCACCCGGTCCGCAAACGCATCGCGCAGCTGGGCGCGCGCGGTGATCTCCAGCTTCGGGAATATCCGATAGAGGTGGCCGCCGATCGTTCGGGGTGACAGAAAGAGACGTTCCGCGATCTGACGGTTCGACAAACCTTCGGCGGCGAGCTGAGCGATCTGAAGCTCTTGGGCGGTGAGGCGATCGCGGAGGTCGGGCGTACGGCGCCCAACCTTCTCTCCGGTAGCGCGCAGCTCCCGTCGCGCTCGACTGCTCCAGGCTGCTGCGCCCAGCGCGTCGAAGAGAGCCACGCTCTCCCTCAGCGGCGCCCGTGATTCGGCGCTGCGCCGCCGTCGTCGCAACCAACGCCCGAGCGAAAACAATGTCCTGGCTCGAAGAAACGGATAGCCGGCCAGGTCCTGAGCGAGCGCCGCCGTGAACAAGGGCTCGGCCTGGTCTTCAGCGGCCAGGAGTGGCCTGGCGCATGCCAGGTTGAGGCGGAGAATCGGTGGCCCTGAGTGCGTGGAGACGGCCTCGAGCTCCGCGATCACGTCGGTGAGCCGGCTCGTCTGTCCGCTGCCGGCGGCCGCTTCGACGATGTCCAACAAGGCCGGCCAGCGCATGAAGCGGTGGAACGCCGAGTCGGTCGCGTCGAAGACGGGCCACAGGTGTTGGAACGCGTCCTCGTGCCGCCCATCGCCGAGGGCCGCAGCGCCTCGGGCAAGATGTGCGGTCGCGAGCAGCGGTCCAGCCTTCATGGCACGCAGCGCCCGCTCCGGTTCAGCAAGAGCTGACTCCATGTCTGGCTCGCTTCCACGCAACGCCATCGCGAGAGCGCCTAGCAGCTCTCCGGTCAGCCCGTACTGAGGCTGTGCCGTGTCCCGTGCGAGGCCGGCCGCCTCGTGGGCTGCCGCGCTGGCCGCCGGCCAGTCGCCGGCCTGGATCGCCGCCCACGCGTGGTGCACGAGAGCTTGAGTCAGAGGGACCAACCGCACCTGCTCACGAAGGCCGTCGATCGCCGACGCCAGAAACCGGGCTCCGCTCACGAAATCGCCGGACTTCTCGGCGGCGATTCCCACGTACATGGCTGCGATCGGGTCGGTCATCTCATGCAGCCGCATCCGCGAGACTCGTTCCAGGATGGTCGGCCCTGTCTCTTCGGGATGGGCAAGACCGACGACCGCCAGCACGCGCGGGTCATCGTCCGCCATCCCCATGGCCAGGGCGGCTTCGACGAGATACTCCCGGGTCCTGGTCTTCGTGCGCGTCCACCAGCACCGATGTGCAATCGGCACCAGCGAGCGCAACGCCATGTCAGCATCACCGCCGTCGCGCAGCTTTTCGGCAATCGTGACGAAGGTCCTGGCAGCGCCCGACTCAAACCAGACGTTCCCACTGATGATCTGGCCGAACCAGGCGAGGCGGGCCTGATCGCGAGCGCTGAGATCGAATGCCTTCGCCTCATCCACCAGCCGGCGGGCGCTGTCGACCAGGCCGAGCTCATAAGCGATCTCCGCGGCGGCCACAAGTCGGGCTCCCTTGCTTCGCGGGTCAGGCGTCAGTGCCGCCGCGCGCTCGAGGGCCGCGCCCGCAACTGTGACCGCGCCGCGAGCGGCGGCCTCGCGGCCGTGCTGCTCGAGCGCGAGTGCGATGCTCTCGTCGGGCGCCGTGGCTGCCATGGCGCGGTGCCAGAGCCGGCGTTCCGGATCGCCGACGACCTCGGCAAGAGCTCTGTACATCTCGAGAACTTGCTGCGCGGAGGCCGCCTGACGGACGGCCGAGCGGATCAGAGGGTGGCGGAACCGGACGGCGTCGTCGACGATCTCGACCAGGTCCGCGTCAACAGCGGGCTGAAGAGACCCAGGGCTCTGACCGCTGGATCGCGCGATCTCGTCCACCGACGCTCGGCTGTCGAGCGCCGCCGCGAGGAGGGCGGCCCGCGTGCTCGGACCAAGTTCGCGCAGCCTGCTTGCGAATGCACGCTCGAGCCGAGCCGTCAAGGTGGCGGGCCCAGGCGAAAGCTCCTCGCCCGATCGCCCCATGCTGCGCGCCAGCTCGGCGAGCGCCAGCGGATTGCCGGAGGACTCGGCAAGAACCCTCGCGCGCGTGACCGGATGCAGCTCCGGCGCCGTGCGATCGAGCAACCGAGCGGCCGCCGATACGCTCAGGCGCTCGAGATCGAGGGTTGGAAGGCGAGCATCGTCGAGCGCCGTCGACTGCCCGCTCCTGATCGCTGCCACGAGCGCAACGTGCTCCGCTTCCAGCCGGCGGCCGATGAAAGCAATGACACCGAGGGTGGAGCGGTCCAGCCACTGCGCGTCGTCGACGATCAGAACCAGCGGTAAGGAGTCAGCCACTTCGCAGATGAGCTGGAAGGCAGCGACCGCGACGCGGAACGAGTCGGGCTTGAGGTCGACTCCGAGGCCGAGCGCCGCCTCGAGGGTTTGTCGCTGTGACCCGGGCAGCTGCGCCAGCGCGCCGATCACCGGGCGTAGGAGTTGGTGCAGGCCCGCAAAAGCGAGCTCGGCTTCAGACTCGACTCCAACCGTTGCCAGCGGTCGCAGACCCTGCGCTTCCGCTCGCCTGCGCACTCGTTGCAGCAGCGCCGACTTTCCGATGCCGGCCTCGCCCCGCACCACGACCGCGCCCCCGCCGTCGCGCAGACGATCCACCAGCGCGTCCAGAACTGCGGACTCCTGCTCGCGCTCGATCAGCTCGGGGCCGGCGTCGACCAGGGGCGCCCCGCTCATCGGGCGAGTATGAGCGCTACAGGTTGGTCAATCTGAAATTTCTCATCCCGCCTCCCGACCCGTCCGCCAGTGGCTCGATCGTTCGCGGAATTACTGCGTGAAGTGGATTTGTTTGGCCCCCTAGGCCATCTCGCGCCGGCGAATATCCTGCCGGTCAGCCTCCGCCGGTCGGCGGCCGATCGACTGCGTGAATATCGACCGGTAGTGGAGCATCGCCTGCCGCAGTGCTTCAGTCCCGTTGGAACTTTCACTTGCAGTCCAGCGGCGAGCCTCCCGGATCGGTTTGGGGAACTGGTCATGCTCAACTGGACGTCCCCGCTCGCGGAGCAGCGAGAGGACAAGCGCGTCGGCTTGCTGAACCGCTTCTCGGGGCGCGTCTACGAATCCAGCGGTAATGCGGTGCCAGGAGCTCACGAACTGGTTGCGGGCCTCTATTGAAAGTGGAGCGGGTCGAGGCAATCTGGCCTGCCAGGCCCGCGCTATTGCCACGATCACTGCCAGAAACCACAGGGCGATCAGGAGATCGACCAGCACGGCGACTATGTCCATGGCTGCACCTCCAAAGAGCTAAAACGCGCAGGGCATCGATAGACCCGCCCCCGGCCTGGCCACGCTTCAGGCGCCAGCCCTGTCGAGCCGCTGCAGAAGCCGGTGAGCGGCCAGCTCGATGTCCTTGTGACGCCACTCGGCGGCCCGGTAGTTGCAGGCGATCAAGCCCGTTCGGTGGACGCGACGGAAGTCCCCATAGACGAACGCGTAGCGGCTCTTGGTCTCGTCGCTCGCACCTTCCGTAAGGCCGAGGTGCCACTCCGCATAGTCGTCCCATGAGTGCCCTTCAAGGAATGTGTTCTCGTCTTCCGCTCGCGGCTGGGCCTCCGCCCAGTCACTGTCAAGAACGTACTGGCCGGCGTCGATGAGACGCCGAGCGCGCGCCACCGCCCGCCTGTTGACCGTGTACGAGGCCATGGGACCAGTATGCAAAAGGCCCTCGGAAGGGCGCAACGGCGACGTGCCCGCCGTGTCCGCACACCTAGCGCGCCGATCTACTTGTTCTTGGAACGGGCTTCAGGTTGTGACGTTTGGCGACTCTCGACAATCTGTATGAGAGGCGCAGATGCTCCAACGACTCGGTCCTCAATCCTTTACATCTCTGTACACAGTCCGAGTAGCCGCCCATCGCTCCGCGTTCTAGCCGGCGAAAGGAGGACTATCCATATGGTTCTCGACTTCGACACGGTTCTCTTGTGGATCGTGATCGGCCTTGTGGCCGGATTCCTCGCCAGTCACGTTGCGCTCGGACACGGCCTTGGACTTGTCGGTGACCTGATCGCCGGCATCGTGGGTGCCGTGGTTGGCGGCTTTCTGGCCGGCGTATTTCACTGGAGCATCACGATCGTCGGGCATCCGATTCTCAGCGCGATGCTGATCGCGTTCATCGGGGCCGTGGTCGTTTTGCTGGCCCTGCGGCTTTTCCGCGGCAGCGGCCTGGCGAGAGGGCGCGCCTACTAGGGCTGAGCGGGAGGTCCATGATCGGCGACAAGAACGGGCGCCTGCATCAGGCGCCCTCGCCCTTCAGAACGCAAATGACCCCAGCGAACCCTTCCGGCTTGCGCCTTTCAAATTCACCGGGGCCACGACAATCATCGCACTCAGCGCTCGACTGTCAACACGGGATCTGTCGCCAAGCAATGATTTATGGCCGGCTGCTCGACACGACCGCCGACAGCGCCAACGCTAAGGGCAGCATCGGCCTCGCGAACACGAAGACCAGCACTTATTCACACGCGGTAGTGCACGGGCCGCCGCTCGATGAAGACGTATCCCTGCTCCGCTTGCTCCCCTACTGCCTCGCACCGTTGTGCGAAGCTTTCCGACGCAGATCGCATCCACCTACCGACTTCAACTGTCGAAACAGTTCACGTTTGACGACGCGGCTGCTTGTGCCGGCTATCTCGCCTCCCTCGGAGTTGAGAGCGTTTACTGCTCACCAATCCTTCAAGCCACGCGTGGCAGCAGTCACGGGTACGACGTTGTCGACCCGACGCGAGTCAACGAGGAGCTCGGGGGCGAGGTAGCGTTCCGGCGCCTGGTCGCTGCTCTTCGCGAGCACGGGCTGCAGCTGGTGGTGGACATCGTGCCCAACCACATGGCGACTGCCGGCCGCGAGAACCCGTGGTGGTGGGACCTGCTCCAGAACGGTCCGTCGAGCCGGTATGCGAACTACTTCGATGTCGACTGGGCATCTCCGATCTCGGCCATGAAGGGCAAGGTGCTGCTTGGCGTGCTGCGAGATCGTTACGGCCGAGAGCTCGAGAATGGCGCTTTGACACTTGAAAGGCTCGGCTCCGAGACAGTGGTCCGCTATCACGATCTCGTGTTTCCGGTCTCGCCTGAGAGCGTCGACGGTCTGGAGCTGGACTCAGTGAACAGAGACTTCGACGCGCTCGACGCGGTCCTCGAGCGCCAGCACTACCGCCTTGCCTACTGGCGCAGCGCGCAAGAGCAGCTCAACTACCGGCGCTTCTTCACCATCGACAGCCTCATCGGCCTGCGCGTCGAGGACCAACAAGTTTTCGACGACAGCCACGGCGTCATCCTCCGACTGGTCGCAGACGGCAGCGTGACGGGCCTCCGCATCGATCACATCGACGGCTTGAGAGACCCGGTGGCCTACCTGGGGCGGTTGCGAGCGGCATCTCCCGACACGTACATCGTGGTCGAAGACATCCTGGCCGCCGGTGAAGAGGTGCCGGAGGCCTTTCCGGTGCAGGGCACGACCGGCTATGACTTCATCGCGTATGTCGACGGCCTATTCGTCGATTCTGCCAACGAAGGGTCTTTGACCGCCCTCTATCACGCATTTACCGGCGAGTCGCAGCTTTTCACCGAGGTGGTGCGCACGTGTAAGCACGAGATCATAAGCAGCGAGCTCGCGCCCGACTTTGAACGCCTGACCAACCTGCTGGTCGACATCTGCGATGGCAACCGGCGCCACCGCGATCGCACGCGCCGCGAGCTGCGGGAGGCCGTCCGCGAGATCGCCGCTTGCCTGGGCGTGTACAGAACCTACGTCCGTCGCGGTTCGCCCCCATCTGAACAAGACCGGCGCCAGGTTTCGATCG
>DATKFA010000101.1:0-9770 GCA_035511715.1 Candidatus Acidiferrum sp.
CCCTTCCCAAGCGGTCCTGGTAGTACTCGGTGAACCAAGCCCAGCCATCCGCCGTGATGACCATGTGGTCGGGCCAGTCGCCGGTGCCGTAGACCTCGGCGAGCTGATCTCCACGCACGACAGCGAGGTGGTTCGTTCCGCTCTCGGTCACCCAGATGCCGCCGCCAGGCCCAACGGCCAGGCTCTGGGGTTTGGCGCCGGCCGCCGTCTTCCATTCGGAGATCTTTCCGTCCGCGGTGACTCGGACGATGCGGTCGCCGCCGAAGTCGGCGACCCAGATTGCCCCGTCAGGGGCGGCAAGGAGGCCTAGCGCTGTCCCTGATCCGCCGATCGGGATTCTCTGCACAGCGCCCGACGCGGTGATGCGACCCACGATCGGCGCGCCGCGGACGGTGAACCACGCGCCGCCGCCAGGCGCGGCAAGCACCTCAGCTCCCGGTACGCCGATCGGGTACTCGACGAAGCGGCCGTCGACGAGGTGCGCGATGGCGGCGCCGTGGTCCTCACTGACCCACACCGTTCCGTCGGCGGCCGCCGATGTCGCGGCCGTCCCTGAGTTCTTGCGTGGCAATCGGCACTCGCGGGCCGAGCCGTCCGCTCCCAGCGCGGCGATTGCGTCGCGGTCTTTCTCCGGAACCCACACTGTGCCGTCAAGGGACTGCGTCAGCTGGAGGCCGAGGTTGCTGCGCGGCAGCTGGTAGGTGGTCGCAGAACCGTCCGCCATCACGTGGAGGACTTGGTCCGAGCCGGTCCCGAGGACCCAGACGGAAGCGCCGTCGCGGTCCGCGGCGATCCCGACTGGTTGGGTGCCCGACGGGAGCGCCAACCCGGGGGTCTGCAGGTCCTCCGATGCGAGCGTCGAGCGCTGCTGGACCACATGGAGCGTCGCGCACACGGGCGGCGCCGACGCGCCTGGGGTCGAACCCGGGCCGCAAGCCGTCTGCAAGCTCAGGATGGTCAACGCCGCGGTCACGGAGACGGATCTACTGCGTGACGTCGATCCAGACTAAACCGGGCGGGAGCGTCAGCGCCTGGCCGCCGTCGAGCGCGAACGTAAGTGGTCCGTGGCTGTCGGTCGATGCCCAGTTGCCTGTGTAGTGCAGACCCTTGTAGTAGACGTCGATGCGCCCGTTGGTGTCGAGGTCGTAGTCGTGAATGTGTGCGCCGTGGCCGTCGCCGACGTCGAGAAGCTGCTCGCGCGTGTGCAGGGTGATGAGCATCTCGATGCGCAGCGGCTGATGAAGGCTCAGGTCCTGGTAAGGATGACCTTCTTCGGTTTTGGTGTAGGTGCCGGTTCCCGCGTCGTAGGAGTACGTCGAGTAGTGCTCGTCGACGTTGAAGGAGTTGACCGGCGCGCCGCCGCTGACGTTGGGCCGTGCCTTCGGGATCGTGTACGGCCCTATCCCGTAGAGACCCTCCGCGGCCTGCACGCGGTCGCTGTTGATCATCAGGTTGTCGGGCGCGTACCGGCCGTTGGCGTAGGTGCGGTACTGGTAGCCGATCGTGTCGAAGAACTGCGGCGTCGGGTCGCTCGAGGCGCGGGCCTGGGTGGCCGCCGACTCGCCGGACTGGAACAGCAGACCTTTGTAGTGGCGGCCAAGCTTCAGGGAGATGAAGCGAGCGGAGCGCATCGGGCCGACGACGTCTGGCACTTTCTCGTAGACGGCGGTGAGGCGCGTGATGCCACCCTCCGCCAGGTATTCGAACACGATGTCCGCCGCCTGAAGACCGTTCTGGTCGCGCGCGTTCTCGTCGTTCGGGATCTGGATCAGGGCCGGATAGCTGAGGGCGACCGTGTGCTCTCGGTCATGCCAGTACACGCCGGTCTTCAGCGTGAACGCCGAGGCGACAAGGTGACCGGTCTGGTCGCGTCCGCCCGCGGCCATCTGCACCGCGAGCGGTCCAGACGGCATTCCCGACGTCGAGAACGTCGCGCTCTTGTCGTCCGCGGCCCACTTCAGGCTCGCGATCTGTCCGCCGACCGTCACCTTGATCGTCACCGGCTCCATCACGTCGTTGAACGTCAGCTTCATCGCGGTGCCGGGGTCGATCTCCATCCCGTCCTTGAGCGCGGTTCCGTCGCCCGCGGTGACGCTCAGCAGGCGCGGAATGATCAGCGTGGTGAACGTCCATGCGCCGCCGTTGACATGGTGATGCGCGGTGTCGAGGGTCGTCTTCAGCGTGACCGTGTAGGTCGCAAGCTCCTGCAGTGGCTTGGCCGGCGTCCATGCGTACTGCTGCTGGCCGGAGACAGACGTGATGTTTCCGTCTGTCGCAGGCGTGATGGAGAATGCGGCCCGAACGGCGTCGATGGAAACGGAGCGTGAGTAGCTGAGGATGAACGCGCCGTCCGCGGGAACGTCCTTCTGACCGCTCTTCACGTTGGTCGTGAGCGTCGTCGGCAGCGTGTTCTCGTAGGCGAGGTACGCGCCGACGCTCAGCAGCAGCACGAGAACCACCATTCCGACCGCGACCCATCCGCGACGGCCGAAAGTCTTGCGCCGGCGCGCCGGTCGCTTCAGGGGCGGGGCCACGGGGAGCGGTGGCTCGACTTGTGGGATGGGCGTGGAGATCGACAACGGGCCGCCCGAGATTATTGCACCAAGGACTTCAAGAGGGAAAACGTGTAGATGCCGTGGGCGTGCCCGCTTTCGAATCCGATCTGCAGTGCGTACTGACCGACGAGACTCACGTCGCTGATCCGAAGCTCCGGATCACCGAGAGTTTTCACGCGCGAGAGGCGGCCCGGCATTCCGGCTTCACCGCGACACTCGGCGCAGGGGCATGCCCACCGCAGCTGCTCACCGGTGTAGGTCGACTTCGTGCCGTCCTCCCACGTGATCTCCATGACCTGACGTTCGCGGTCGACGTCGACGTTCGTGGGAAATGGATCGGGGTCTTGCAGGCGCTCTACCTAGTGGACGTTGAGCACAGGAAGCTGACGGAACGACTGGATCGACGTGCGTGCTGCGACCTGCGACGCGATCGCTACGAATGCCTTCGCACCCGCCGACTCAGGCCGCGAGATGACGACCGGTGTGCCCCTGTCGGCGTCCTCGCGAATTCCTTCCTCGAGCGGGATGGCGCCGAGGAAGGGAACGCCGAGCCGCTTCGCCGCCGCCTCCGCGCCGCCGTGGCTGAAGATCTCGTGGCGGTGTCCGCACTCGGGGCAGACGTACCAGCTCATGTTCTCGATGAGGCCGAGGGGCGTGACGTTGAGCTTGCGGAACATCTGCAGCGCGTTGACAGCGATGTTCGTCGCGACGTCCTGCGGCGTGCATACGATCGCGACGCCGGTAAGGGGAATTACCTGGCCGAGGGTGAGGGACGCATCGCCGGTCCCGGGCGGCAAGTCGATGACCAGGTAGTCGAGCCGGCCCCAATCGGTGAGACGCAGCAGCTCCTCAATCATCTTGCCGACCATCGGTCCGCGAAACACGGTCACCTCTCCTTGAGGTCGCACGTGTCCGAATGACATCACCTTCAAACCGTGCACCTCGATGGGCTGCAGCCGGCCGTTGGACTGCTCCGGCTGGACGAGTGAGCCGGTCATCACCGGCACCGAGGGGCCGAGGATGTCGGCGTCGAGGAGCCCGACGCTGGCTCCGCTCTTGCGGAGGGCGGCCGCCAGGTTGACCGCGACGGTCGACTTGCCCACGCCGCCCTTGCCGGAGGCGATGGCGATCGTCTGCTTCACCCCGGGCAGGATCTCAGACGGCTTCGTGCGCATGAACGCCGGCCGCACGTTGGCCGTCATCCGCACCTCGACGCCGCTCACGCCCGGAATCTCGTTGACCGCGTCCTCGGCCTGCGTCTTGAAGCGGTCGCGCACCGGGCAGGCGGGGGTGGTCAGCTCGAACGTGAAGCTCACCTTCCCCTGAGGGCTGACGTCGAGCTCTTTGATCATGCCCAGGCTGACGACGTCGCGGCCCAGGTCGGGGTCCTTGATCCGGCTCAGCGCCTCGAGCACCTGGTGGTTGGATGGCGCGGTCATCGCGTCCGGATGTTACCGAGGCTGCTAAGTTCATGGCGCTGTGAAAATCAGGGGCCCCCGCGAAATCGCAGGCGAAACCTCTGATTTCGTCGGGATCAAGCAAGCTACGGCCGAGAGTCCCGCCGCCGATCTCGTCGCCTACTACGGCCACGCGGCCTCGGACGTCTACTTCCAGCGCGCCCAGAAAACCCTGTCCGGCGGCAAGGTCGACGCGCTCGTGGCGATGGATTTCTTCGCGAGCAAGGCGGGCGTGCTGTGCGGCGTGGCCGAAGCCGTTCGGCTGCTGAGCGAGATCCTCGAGGAAGGTGACGAGGCATACGCGATCGGCGAGGGCGAGCCGATGGGTGCCAAGGAGACCGTGCTGCGCGTCCGGGCGCCTTACTCGCACTTCGGTGTCTACGAGACGGCGCTGCTGGGCATGCTCTCGAGCTGCTCGGGATGGGCGACCGCGGCTCGGGAGATAGTCGAGGCCGCGAACGGCAAGCGCGTCATCAGCTTTGGCGCGCGGCACGTCCATCCGCTGATCGGTCCGACGATGGAGTACTCGGCGGTCGTCGGCGGATGCGCGGGCTGTGCGACTCCGCTCGGCGCTCAGCTCGCGGGCCTGCAGGGCGCTTCAGGGACGATGCCGCACGCGATGATCCTGCTGTTCGGCGACACCGTGAAGGCCGCGGAGGCATTCGATCGATATATGGGCGACGACGTCCTGCGGATCGTGCTCGTCGACACCTTCAAGGACGAGGCCGAGGAGGCGCTGCGCGTGGCGTCAGCGCTGGGCAAGCGGCTGCGCGGCGTGCGCCTCGACACGCCGGGCGAACGGGGGGGCGTGACGATCGACCTGGTGAAGGAGGTCCGGGCGCGCCTCGATCTCGCGGGTTTCGAGCACGTGGGGATCTTCATCTCAGGAGGTCTCGACGCCGAGCGCATCCGTCAATTCGAGGCAGCGAACTGCCCGATCCACTCCTACGGGGTCGGGATGTCTATCAGCTCGACGCCGCCCATCGCCTTCACGGCCGACATCAAAGAGATTGATGGCAAGCCGATGACCAAGCGCGGCCGCATCCCGGGCGCGGCCCCGAACCCTCGCCTCGCACGGGTCATCTGAAAAAGAAGGAGCTGCTGGCGCTGCAGGCAGCGTGCCGCGCCTGCACCGTATGCGCCGGCCAGGGAATCATCGCCGAGGCCAATCCAACCTTCTCCGGCGAGTGGGGCGCAAAGTTCTTCGTGGTCGGCCAGGCGCCTGGTCCGGCGGAGCGCGAATCGCGGCGGCCGTTCTCGGGGCGCGCGGGCAAAGAGCTCGACCGCTGGATGGTGCGGGCGGGCTTCAAGGATGCCGAGGAATTTCGCCGCAGGACGTACATCGCCGCTCTCATGCGCTGCTTTCCCGGCCGCAACAAGCAGAACACCGGCGACCTGCCGCCACCTAGAGGGGGAATCGCAAACTGCGAACACTGGCTCGACGAGGAGCTTCGCCTGTTGAAGCCAAAGGTCATCATCCCGATCGGTCAGCTCGCGATCACACGATTTCTCGGGCCGGGGGCGCTCGAGGAGCGTGTCGGCAATCGTTTCGGCGAGAGGCCGGTCATCATTCCGCTGCCGCATCCGTCGGGGCAGAGCCGCTGGCTCAACGCGCCCGCCAACCGCGAGCGGCTGGCGCAAGCCCTCGCACTTATCGCCGACCAGCGATCAATATTTGCGCGGTGAGATATCTGCTGATCTACTACGGCGGCGGCATGCCCGAGACGCCGGCGCAGCAGGCCCGCGTCATGAAGCAGTGGACGACGTGGTTCAACAGGCTGGGCCCGGCGATCGTCGATCCCGGTAACCCGTTCTCGGGGTCGGTGAACAAGCTCAAGCCCGACGGCACTGTCGCGAAGGGCCCGGTCGGTCAGCGGGCATCTGGCTACAGCATCATCGAGGCGCCTTCGCTCGCGGCGGCCACCAAGCTTGCGAAGGGATGCCCTGTGATCAAGAGCGGCGCCCAGGTCGCGGTCTACGAAACCTTCAACGTGATGTAGTGGGCCGCTAGTTGCCCGCATTCTTCGGCCGCCGCGACGGCGACCGCGTGGTCATCGTCGACGCGGACGCATTTCACCTGGCGCGCTCGTTGAGAGCGCGTCCGGGGCAGGAGATCGAGGTCGTCGATCCAGAGGGTTTCATGCTCACGGTCAGGCTCGAGAGCGTGTCGCCCACGAGCGTCGAGGGGACCGTCATCGCCGAGACACCGCATCAGCCCGAGCCCACCGCCCGCATCACGCTCGCGGTCGCCAATCTTCCGGCGCCGTCGCTCGACCTGGTGCTCTCGCGCTGCACCGAGGCGGGAGCTCACGCCTTCGTCGTGTTTGGGGCAGACCGCAGCGTCGGCCGCGGCGAGAAGCTCGAACGCTGGAGCGCCATCACGCGGGAGGCCGCGATGCTCGCCGGGCGCCTGCGCGTGCCGGAGGTGTCCGTTGCGTCGTCGTTCGAGACCGCTTTCGGCGCGGCCGAGAACCCGGTCCTGCTGGATCGCGCCGCGCCGCGGCGGCTGGCGGAGGTGGCCGAGGCCACCGACCTTGCGCTGTTCGTTGGCCCGGAGGGCGGATGGTCCGAACGCGAGCTTCAGCTCGCCGAGGTCACCGCTTCGCTGGGACCGAGGAACCTGCGCGCCGACACGGCGGCGCTGGTCGCCCTGGCTATCGCCCTGAGCGCCCGCGGCGGCTAATCTCCGCCTCGCCGCGGATTCCTATCACTGACGTCACGACAAAACCAATCACCCCCGCTGCGAGCAGCACGAGGCCGAACGCAACGGTTGTCGCGGCGACCCAGATGCCCAGGAAAGCAATCCCGATCGAGATGATCAGGATCGAGTAGACGCGAAATCCCCGTTTGGAGTTCGCGAATCCCGGCGGCAGCGAACCCAGGTATTTCGAGGTGACGTGTCGCATCACGAAGTCGCCGGCGCCGAAAAGGTTCAGCACGAGAACTACACCCGCGACCACCAGCAGCGCGCCAATAACGAGGATGAGTGCCACGATCCCTAGCATTCTGACCATGGCGGTCATGACCAAGCAGGCGCTGGTGAGGAACTTCTGCATCATCGCCCACATCGACCACGGCAAATCGACGCTGGCCGACCGGCTGCTCGAGCACACCGGCGCGATCAGCCAGCGCGACATGCAGGACCAGGTACTGGACACGATGGACCTGGAGCGCGAGCGTGGCATCACGATCAAGCTGCAGGCCGTGCGCATGACCTACCCGGCCAGGGACGGGCAGAGCTATGAGCTCAACCTGATCGACACGCCAGGTCACGTCGACTTTGCGTACGAGGTGTCCCGTTCCCTCGCCGCGTGCGAGGGCGCGATCCTCGTCGTCGACGCGGCCCAGGGGATCGAAGCGCAGACCCTCGCCAACCTCTACCAGGCAGTCGAGGCCGGGCTCACGATCGTCCCCGTCGTCAACAAGATCGACCTCGACGCCGCGCAGCCCGACATGGTCGCGGAGGAGATCTCGGACGTCACCGGCATCCCGGGCGACCAGGTCATCTTCGCCTCGGCCAAGCTCGGCATTGGGACCGAGGAGATCCTCGAGGCCATCGTCAATCGCGTGCCGCCGCCGCGCGGCGATCCGTCGAAGCCGCTGCGCGCGCTGATCTTCGACTCGTACTACGACACCTACCGCGGCGTCATCACCTATGTGCGCGTCGTCGACGGCGAGATCATCCCGCGCACAAAGATCCGGATGATGAACACCGACAAGGTCCACGAGGTCGACGAGGTTGGGTGGTTTGCGCCGCGACCGCGGCCGGCGGACAAGCTCACCGCGGGCGAGGTCGGATACGTCACCGCCGCGATCAAGAACGTCATCGATGCACGCGTCGGCGACACCATCACAACGGCCGAGCACGGCGCCACGACGTCGCTGCCCGGGTACCGGCGCGTCAAACCGATGGTGTTCGCGGGCCTGTTTCCGACGGATTCCGACCAGTTTGCCGACCTGAAGGAAGCCCTCGAGAAGCTGCAGCTAAACGACGCCGCCCTGTCGTTCGAGCCCGAGAACTCGGCGGCGCTGGGGTTTGGCTTTCGCTGCGGATTCCTCGGACTGCTGCACCTCGAGATCGTCCAGGAGCGCCTCGAGCGCGAGTTCGAGCTTGACCTCATCACCACCGCGCCGACGGTCGAGTACGAGGTCACGCTGAGACGCGGCGGGGTGGTGGAGGTGGACAACCCGGCGCTGCTGCCGGACCCGACCGCGATCGAGTCGATCTCGGAGCCTTATGTGAAGCTGACGATCATCACGCCGTCCGGCTACGTCGGGCCGATGATCGAGCTCTGTCAGGACCGGCGCGGCACTTATAAGCAGCTCGAGCACAAGCCCGGCGACCGCGTGGTGCTCGAGTACGAGATCCCGCTCGGCGAGATCATCCACGACTTCTACGACCAGCTGAAGTCGCGGTCAAAGGGCTACGCCTCGATGGACTACGAGATCATCGGTTTCCGCGAGGGCGACCTGGCCAAGCTCGACGTCCTCGTCGCGGGCGAGCCGGTCGACGCGCTCTCGCTGATCACAGATCGCAGCAAAGCCCAGATGCAGGGCCGCAAGCTGGTGGAGAAGCTGAAGGCGATCATCCCGCGCCAGCTCTACGAGGTGCCGATCCAGGCTGCGATCGGAGGGAAGATCATCGCCCGCGAAACGATCCCGGCGATGCGCAAGGACGTTCTCGCCAAGTGCTATGGCGGCGACGTGACCCGGAAACGCAAACTGTTGGAGAAGCAGAAGGAAGGCAAAAGGCGCATGAAGCGAGTCGGCTCGGTCGAGATTCCTCAGGACGCCTTCATGGCGGTGCTGAAGCTTGACTAGCTCCAGAGCGCGGTTCGCGTTCCTTTTATTGGTGGTGCTTGCCGCGGCCGCGTGCCGCAGCCCGTTCCCATCGTCGACGGCCGGTTCTACGGCGCGGATCATCGACGTCTACGCCGCGAGCCCGACTTCCTCCGACGCGCACTCGCTGCTCGGCGGCGGCAACTGGTGGACGAGCGCGCCGACCTTCGCCCAGCGTCCGCTCAACGCCGCATCGATGTCCTCCTCGATCCAGTACCAGGTGATCCGCCGCTACGGCAACGTCGGCACCGCGGAGTCGTGGAAGCTCACGTACACCGAATTCGCGAGCTCTTCCGCGGCCACGACCGTGATCACCAACATCCAGAGCAACGCGGGGAACGGCGTGAGCGGACCCAACGTCGGGGACAAGGCGCTCTACTACGGCCAGCAGCTGACTCAGACCGGAGGCAGCGCTCAGGGAGGAGCTCCGTTCGAGACGTTGACCATCATCCGCGTCGGTGCGTTCGTGGTCGAAAGCACGTGGGATCGCAAGGACGGATTCCCGAGCATCGGCCAGCTTGGCAGCATCGCCACGCGCATCGTTGCGCGGCTGAGGGACGCGGTGGCGGGAAAGATTCATGGCTCCCTCATCTCCACCGGCGACCTGGCTCTGCTGCCGCCGCCGAACGCGGCGATGACGCTTCTGGGGGCCGTGCGACTGCCGGTCGAAGCCGTGCCGCTGATGCTCAACGCCGCCGCGCCGACCGCGCTTCAGAGCGAGTTCACCGGTCTGTCGGTCATGGACTTCGTCTACGGCGACTACGCGCTCGACGAGGATACGCACATGGAGGTCCAGGCTGCTGTGTTCAAGTTCTCGTCCGCTGCCGACGCCGGCACCGTGTTCGACACGTTCCGTGGAGGCGACACGCCCGACGCCAACGGCCTCGTCAAGTCGTACAACGACTCGACCGGTCCGGGT
>DATKFA010000102.1:0-12266 GCA_035511715.1 Candidatus Acidiferrum sp.
AGAATCAACCAGGCGCAGGACGTCTTCGAATGCCCCGAGCAGCAGCGCATTCTTCGCCGCCTGCGCCAGGAACGTCGCGGTCCGCAAGGCTTCGGCCGCGGTGCCCGCCTGGTAGAGGTGGTAGCCGATCTCGCCGGCGTGCTCCGCCGCCGACTTGCCGTAGACGCGTTCCAGCGTGTCGGCGACAGCCAGGTGATACGCCTGCAGCCGGGGAAGGGGAAGCTGGGCCAGCACCCGCTGGCGCACCAGGTCGTGGGAGAAGCGGTAGGTCTCCTTGGCCGCCGCGGCCAGGAAGCGGCCTCGGGTCGCCTCGTCGAGGGCATCGCGCAGCTCGTGACCTGACAGCTCGCCGAACGCTTCGAGCAGCGGCACGTCGAAGTCGCGCCCGATCACCGCCGCTGCGACCAGCATGCGCTGCGCCGGCTCGCTCAACCGGTTGACGCGGCGTCCGATCAGGCCGCGCACGCTCTGGGCCAGCTCGAGGTCCTCTTCCGTGTAGCTCGTCGGTGTGTGGGCCCCCCCGAGCATGCTCTCCGACTCCGACATATAGAGGAAGGAGTGCTCGACGAAAAGCGGGTTGCCCTCGGTCGCGGCCTGGATGCCGATCAGCTGGACGGGGCTGAGCGGCGTCTCGCCCATGCCCGCGAGGATCCGCTCCACGTCGTGGTCGGTCAGGCGACTGAGTGCGATGCGCTGCGCACGCCGCCGCCTGATCAAGCGGGAGACCGCGGTGCTGAACGCGCGCCCGGTTTCGAGCTCGGTGTCCCAGTAGGTTGCGACGACGACGATCCGGCTCGACGGAAGACGCTCGGCAAGATCCCGCAGCAGCGCGACGGTCGCGTCGTCGGCCCACTGCAGGTCGTCCAGGACGACCAGAAGCGGCTTGGCCCCCTGCACCCCGGTGAGGAATGTGTGGACCGACCTGAACAGCTGCTCGCGGACGTTGTCGGCGGGCGTATCCGATGGCGCGGGTATGCTTCGGACCTTCTGGCGCAGGCTCGGGGCGAGTCGCGCGAGGAGGGGTCCGTGCTGCCCCGCCGCGTCGGTCAGCACCTTGGCCGTCGAGCCCGCGACCGCAGCTCTCAGGACGTCACGGAAGGCTCCGAACGGTTCCGCCGCGCCTTCCAGGCAGCGGCCGGTCAGGACCATCCATCCCTTCGCCGCGGCCTCGGCGGCGACCTCGGACGCGAGGCGCGACGTGCCTATACCAGGAGCGCCCGCCAGGAGCACCAGGGACCCGCTTCCCGTCGCCGCTCGGTCGAGCGTCAGTCGGAGGTCGAGCCGCTCGTGATCGCGGTCGACGAACCCGTCGCCGGAGGCCAGGATGTGCGGAGCTTCCTTGACCTCACCGGCCGACACCTGGTGAAGGCGCCAGCGGTCGGGGAACCCCTTCAGCTTGTAGCGGCCGCGGAAATCGAACTTCATCTCCGCGATCGGTCCGACCAGCTGACGGACGATCTCGGAAACGAGGACCTCGCCGCCCTTCGCCTTGCCCGCGACGCGGGCCGCGACGTTGACCGCCGCGCCGAAGATGTCGCCGCCTTCCTCGACTACCTCGCCGGTGTTCAGACCGATCCGGATGCGCAGCTTGCGCTCGGGGTTCAGCTTGCTGTAGTCGCCGATCGCCTGCTGGATGTCGAGCGCGCACTCGACGCCGTGGCGGGCCGACCCGAAGCTGATCATGAAGCCGTCGCCGAGACCCTTGATCCGGCGGCCGGCGTGCTGGCCGACCTTCTCGTCGATGATCGTCTCGTACGCCTTCATGATCTCGTGCGACGCGGTGAAGCCCCGCGTCGACAGGAGGCGTGTCGACTCCTCGACGTCGGTGAACATGATGGTGACCGTGCCCTCGGTCTGCCCGACCGCCAGGCTGCCGATGATGGTCTCCGCGGTCAGCGGAGCGGCAGCGTTGATTGGCTGACCAAAACCCTCGGCGATCTCGCGCAGGAGGCCCTGCGAGGCGCGGTAACCGGCTTCGCCCTGCGGGTAGCGCACGGCCTGCAGCAGGCCCGCCTCCACCGCCAGGCGCAGCTCGCGGCCGGCGGAATCCTTGCTGACCTTCTGGCCTCGCGCGTACTCGCTGGCTTTCAGCTCGGCGCCCTCGAAGGCCTCCGTCAGGGGCTCGGCAAGGCGAAGGCTCAGGCCGCGGCGCGAGATGATGCTCTCGATCACGGCCTGGATGCGGCGCGATGCTCCCGCCGGGCTGGCCGCCCCCTCCGTCGACCGGACGGTCGGGAGCATGCCGCTGAAACCGCTCGACGCGGCCGCCAGCTGGCCCAGGGCGGTGGTCGCCCGCGCCATAGCGGTTGCGGCCTCGAGCGCCTGCCCGGCGTGGAAATCCGGCGGCGGTGACGGATAGGCGGTCGGGTAGGGAGGAGGCTGGAAGTCACCCGCGGGCTGGGCGGGGTAGACCGGGGGCGCCACATGCTGAGGCGGCGGTGCGTACTGCGGCGGGGGCGCGTACTGGGGTGGCGCGGCGGGCGGCGGAGCCTGCGCAGGCGCCGAAGGCGTTGCAGCCTGCAGGTCCGCCACGGCCGTACGCGCCGCGTCGATGAGCTTGCGCATCTCCTCCTGCATCTCAGGCGTCTGCGCGGGCGCCGGCTCTGCTGGAGCCGAAGGCGCCGTCGCGCGGGCCGCCGGCCGGTCGGAGCTGAACGGGACCAGCACGACCTGGCGGACGACGTTGTCCGCCTTGCCCTGGCCGGAGATGAGCGGGTCCTTGACGACCGGCATCATGCTGTCCGACCCGGCTGGGATGAACCGCGACTTGGACGGGTCGAAGAGGTCGTGGTTCACCTGGACGCCGTAGAACGCGGCCTTGTCGAGCGCGGTCGGTACGTAGCCGGTCGCGTTGTACTCGAGGCGCAGGTCCGCCCCCATTCCCAGCAGGAAGATGTCGCGGAGGATCGGGCCGTTGGCGTCGTAGCCGACGACCTCCGCGATCTGCGCGATCTTGCGGCGACCGTCCGGCATGCGGGCCTGGTGCACGATGAGGTTGACCGCGGACGCGATCTGCGCGCGCACGGCCTCGAACGGGATGTCGATCGAGGCCATCATCACCATCGTCTCCAAACGCGACAGGGCGTCGCGCGCGGAGTTGGAGTGGATGGTCGACATCGAACCGTCGTGGCCGGTGTTCATCGCCTGCAGCATGTCGAGCGCCTCAGAGCCGCGGACCTCACCGACGAGGATCCTGTCGGGCCGCATCCGGAGGCTGTTGCGCAGGAGCTGGCGGATCGTGAGCTCGCCCTTGCCCTCGACGTTGGGCGGGCGGTGCTCGAGTGCGATGACGTGTGGGTGGTCGATCTGAAGCTCGGCCGCGTCCTCGATCGTGATCACGCGCTGGTTGTGGGGGATGAAGCGCGCGATCACGTTCAGGGTCGTGGTCTTGCCGGAGCCCGTGCCGCCCGAAACCAGGATGTTCATGCGGCCCAGCACGGCGGCCTGCAGGAACTCCGCCATCGCGGGGCTGACGCTTCCCTCCTGCTTCAGGTCCTCCATGCCCAGGACCGCGTCCTTGAACTTGCGGATGGTCAGTGCGGCGCCATGGATTGCCGCGGGGCGGATGATCGCGTTGACGCGGCTGCCGTCCGGCAAGCGCGCGTCCACCATCGGGTTCAGGCCGTCGATGTGACGCCCCGTCGTAGCGACCATGCGGCGGATGGTTTCGAGGAGCTGGTTCTCGTCCTCGAATCGGACCTCTGCCTTGGTCAACACGCCACGGCGCTCGATGAAGATCTGGTCCGGACCGTTGACCATGATCTCGCTGACCGAGCGGTCGTGGAGCAGGCCGTCGAGGGGTCCGTAGCCAACCGCCGCGCGCAGGATGATGTCCGCGAGCGCGGACTTCTCCTGCGGGTTGAGGGTGATGCCGTCCTCGAGCAGGAAGCGGTCGAGGTGCGTGCGCACGGCGCGCGAGAACGCGATCGTGTCTCCGGTGGTCAGGCCCACGTCACGGATCAGCGCGAGACGGTCGCGGAAATCGTTGGCGAGCTTATTGAGGTCGCGTCCCTGGCTGGCGGCCGTTTCGAGGAGGTCGGACCGGCGGCGTCGTGGCGCTCCCGACACCGGCAGCGCGGTCGTCCACATCTCGACGATCTGCGTCTCGAGCAGGGAGTCCTTCGCTGCGATTGCCGGGATCACGCGGCTGATCTCGGGCAGGCGGATCTTGATCGGCAGGCTTTCGCTTCCCGGCTCCGCGCCTGCGTCGATGTAGACCGCGATCCACTCCCCGTCGCGGAAACGCAGGATCGCCTTCCGGTCGGTGCTCGCGTCGCCCGGATCGCGCTCCAGCGCAGGGTCGTCGACCGACCCGAACACGACGTACTTGATGTCGCGGTTGGGGATCATGCGCGGCCGCGTCTGGTCGGCGTTCGTGAAGATCGGGAATCCCTCGGGCGTGATCCGTCGGGCTTCGGATTCGCCTTCCTCGAGACCGCCGTCGAGGCGGTGGATGACGACCCTCATGCGGGGCGATTGCCCCCGCGCATCGGGAGCGGCCGGCGTCTCCAGCATGCTCATGAGGCGAATCGCTCCGGGGGCCGGCGGCGATCCACCACCCACTTCGAGCCGGGCATTCGCTTCGCCACGCCCTTGACCTCTGACGCGCGCGCCGCGACGGCGGCCGGGCTGGAATAGCTGCCCGGCTCGGCGATCACGATGCCGATCGACACCGAGACGAGCGGCGTGCGCAGGATGTTGCCGCTGCGTTCCTCCGATTCGATCCAGCCCTTGTCCCGGTCCGCCGGGTCGTACAGCGCCGGGATCGCGGCGTCGAAGCGCGTGGTGATCTCTTCGGCGATCGGCTCGGCGAGCGGGGGCTCGGTGAGGATCACGAAGTCATCGCCGCCCACATGGCCCGCGAAGTGATGGTCCGAATGTTTCTCCTCGAGCACCTCGAGGATGATCGTCGCGAGAGTTTTGATCACGTCGTCGCCGCGCAGGAACCCGTAGTGGTCGTTGTAGCTCTTGAACGAGTCGATGTCGGGATACAGCACCGCGAACCGCTCGGTCTCGGCGAGACGGCGGCTGATCTCGCGCAGGATGTCGCTGTTGCCGCTCATGCCGGTGAGCGGGTTGAGACCCCGCGTCGTGGTCGAGCGAGTCATCACCGCGCGCAGCCGCGCCACGAGCTCTTCGGGGATGAAGGGCTTGGTCACGTAGTCGTCGGCGCCTGACAGCAGGTGCTCGACCTTGTCCTTCAAGGAGTCGCGTGCCGTCAGGACGACGACCGGGATCAATCGTGTCCGGAAGTCATCGCGCAGCTGGGTCATGATCTCGTCGCCGGTGACCTCACCGATCATGAGGTCGAGCAAGATGATGTCGGGCCGCCACTCGACCGCGGCGTCGTGCGCCGAATGACCGTCGTTCTCGGTGACGCACTCGAAGCCGGCGCGCTCCAGCACACGCTTGACCAGGCGGAGGACCTGGTCATCGTCATCGACGACCAGCGCGAGGTCGTGGCGCACGAGCGCCGACCGCGGACGGCCGCCGACCGGTCTCGCGATGGTCATGACGGGACGGTTCCCGGTCGCGGAAGCTTCTCGACCATCGTGAGAGCGCGCTCGGCGGCGTTCTGGATCTCTTGCACGTCGGCGCGAATGGCGTCCGGATCGTCGAGCTCCTGGCCGATCAGCTCCGCGTAGTTGACGATCACCGCGAGCAGATTGCGAAAGTCGTGGATGAGCACGCGTCCTGGGTCCGTGTGGTTGTTGTTGTCGCTCACGCGGGACCTCCTGAGAGTCGAAGGTCTTTTGGAGCTTTCACAGCTTTTTCACCAGGCGCCAGCGGTTCAGGTCGCCGTCCCGCTCGTAGCCGAGCTCGTCCAGCAGCGAGCGCGCCATCGCGAGCCCACGTCCGGCCTCGCTCTCGTGCCCCGGCATCTGCCGGCCCAGGTGCTCGTGGACCGGAGCTCCGGAGTCCGTCAGCGATGCCTCCACGACACCGCGGACGTAGCTCAACCGATAGTCGACGGGGTGCTTCGTGCCGGTGGGCCGGCCGTGGGTCAGCACGTTGCTGCCGATCTCGCCGAGGGCGGTCTCGAAGTGAAGCAGACCCATGTCGTCGGATTCGCGGCCGGTGGCCGCGCGCAGGCGGTCGATCGACCGATGCAGGGTCTCGAGCCCTTCCTCCAGCTCGGCCAAGGTCGCGTGAAACTCGAAGCCGCCATTGGAGCTGCTCACGGGCTAGAAGCCCGCGAGGGCTTCCTCGAGAGTCGCGAAGTACGGAAAGACCTTGTCCAGGGTTGTGAGCTCGAGGACGACGCGCACCTGCTGATTCGGCGCTGCGAGGCGGAGCTCGCCCTGCCGGTTGCGGATCCGCTTGAGCGCCGCGATCACGGAGCCGAGGCCGGTCGAGTCCACAAAGCTAATGCCCTCCATGTCGATGACCACCTTCGGCGGGCCGTTCTTGGCGACATCGTTGATGGCGTCCTTCAGCGCCGGCGCGCCGGCGACGTCGAGGCGGCCGGTCGGGGCGACCACGGTGATTCCGCCCTCGGTCTGGCGGGTCTGGACTTCGAGGGTCATTGGGCGGCGATCAGCATATGGCAGAGAGGCGCGAGTTTAGCCGTCTAGACTGCTTCGCCGTGAACCAGAAAGGCGGCCCGGAGAGGCTGCTGATCGTGGAGGACGAGGAAGCCCTGGCCAGGGTCATGGCCCGCACCCTCCGGAGCCGCGGTTTCGAGGCCGAGGTCGCGCTCACCGGAGCCGAGGCCCGTGAGCTCTTCCAGGCCAATCGCTATGCGCTTGCGCTGCTCGACGTGAGACTTCCGGACGAATCGGGTTACAGCCTTCTCGAGGAGCTGCGCGCGGTTCAACCCGACACCGCCGTGGTCATGATCTCGGGTGTCGACGACCCAGAGCTGGGCAAGGCCGCCCTCGAGCACGGCGCGTACGCGTACCACGTGAAGCCGGTCGGCGCGACCCAGCTGTACCTCCTGGTCGTCAACAATTTGCGGCGGCGAAGCCTCGAGATGGAGAACCGCGCCATCGTCGCCAGGCTCGAAGGAGTGGTGGCGGAGCGGGCCGAGCAGATGCGCCGCGCGGCCGAGCTCCAGGCCGGCATGCTGCCGCCGTCCCCTTTTCGTGAGGACGGCTTCGAGGTGGCCGCGCACTTCACGCCCGCGCGCGAGATGAGCGGCGACTTCTACGACTGGCACCGCGACGGCGACAGCCGGGTGACGCTCTCCCTGGGCGACGTGATGGGCAAGGGCTTGATCGCGTCCCTGATGATGGCCACCGCGCGAGCTGCCTTACGGGGGGTTGCCGCGGTCGAACCTCTCGACGCGGGCGTCAAGCAGGCGGAGTCGGTGATGTCGCTGGCGCTCGAGGTCAACGACGCCTACGTCACGTTGTTCCACTGCACGTTCGATCCGCAGACCGGAGAGCTTGCTTACGTGGACGCGGGGCACGGACACGCGCGGCTGCTCCGCGGCGGGAATGCGCAGGAGCTGCTGCCGCTGCGAAGCGCTCCGATCGGCATGTTCCCCGACACCCAGTACGTCTCGGGCCGGGTCACGATGAATCCCGGCGACTCGCTCGTCGTGTTCTCCGACGGCCTGCTCGACCTGCGCCCGGACCTTGCGACCAAGGAGGTCCAGCTGCCGGGCGACGTGCGGCGGGCGGGCAGCGCTCAGGAGATGGTCGACATCCTGGCCCGCGGCGCGCGCGATCGCGCCCTCGCGGATGACGTGACGGTGCTCGCACTGCGCTGCCTCGGCCCCGGATCGTCCGGACCATCCGACGTTTTGGAGTCTCGACAACCCGGCTAGTCGGCACCATCCGTGAGAGGGCGCGGCGATCTCGGTCGGGCCACATTTCGTTGGCCGAGCGGTTTGTTTAAGCCGGCTGAACTGCGAAAGGTCGCTACTACACTGTGGGGCCTGCGCACCTTCCATGCCGCCCGGGGGGGCGAGGCAGGGGAATCGCCAGGGACGGGTCAGGGGTCAGCCTTCGGGACTCGCATCCTGGTTCGCCGAGCCACGCCATTGGCCGCGATCGCTGCCATCTTCGCGGTGCAGGCCCTGGCGGACGCGCAGCCCGTGCTCGCCTTCCCTCTTTATCTGGCGGTAGTGCTGCTCGTGTCGATGCAGCAGGACCTCGTCGAGTCGCTGGCGGTCGCGGCCGCAGCGGCAGTGGCGGTCCTCCTCGCCCCGTTGGCGGCCGGCGCCCAGCCGGCCGACGTGGCGACCGCAATCCTTCTGGGGGCGGTCCTCGTCGGCGTCGCCGCCGGCATGGGCGAGCTCAGCCGCCGGTCACACGCGAACGTCGCGGGCGCGCAGCGCCGCCTCGAGGAGCTGACCGAGGCCGAGCAGAGGCTGCGTATGACCCTCGAGTCCGCGAGCGTCGGCCTCGCGCTGGCAGACCTCGACGGCCGCTTCACGCAGGTCAACCCCGCGCTGGCCGCGATCCTCGGCCGCGACCGCGACGGGCTGACGCGCACGTCGTTGGTCGATGTGACCCCCGCGCTGGACCGGCCGGCCATCGTCGACGCCATCGAGCTGATCCGGCGTGCCGACGTCGCGCGATGGCAGGGCCAGGTGATGCAGCAGCGACCCGATGGTGCCGAGGTGCCGGTCGCGCTGTTCATCGCGAGTCTTCCGGCCGCGACAGGCGAGGCGATGCTGCTGGTCCAGGCGACGGACGCCACCGCCAACCTTCACGCCGACGCGCTGCGCGAGTGCGCCGCCGCGGTGCGCCAGGTCATAGCGGCGTTGCCCGGGCTGGAGCCCGCGATGCCTGAGCTGCTGGCGGCGTTTCGCGAGAACCTTGGCTGGCAGGAGGCGCACTACTCGTCGAGCCGGGCCGAGGCGCTCAGGGCGGGCGACGAGCTGGCGGCCCGAGCCTGGCAGGCAGGGCTGCTCGCGGCGGAGGTCGGAGCCGACTGGAGCGCGGTAGCCGTCCCGGTGATCGACACCGGCGACGTGGTCGGGGTCATCGAGCTCTCGTCGCGGGCGATGAAGCGATTGTCGGACGACGAGGTGTCGATGCTGAGCCGCGCAGGCGTGGAGATCGGTCAGTTCATCCGGCGCACAGAGACAACGCAGGCGCTGCGCCGAAGCGAGGCGGATCACCGTGCGATCTTCGAGCGCTCGCCCATCGGGATAGCGCGCATCGGCGGCGAGGGTGAGCTGCTGGAGGCAAATCCGTCTTTGCTGCAGATGCTGGAGCACGACGTCGACACCATGCGCACCAGCGCATGGCCGGACATGATGCGCGCCTACGACCAGGCCGCCGCACGCGCCGGCAAGGCGACGTTTCTCGCCGGCATCACCGACGGCAGCTGCGTCCAGGTCCGTGCCGCGACGGGCGCGGGCAGCTGGCTGTGGCTGCAGCTGACGGCGACCTCGATTCCCGACTCCACGGGCCGGCCGGAGCACGTCCTCTTGATGATCGAAGACGTGACGGCGGTGCGCGAGACCTCGGACAAGCTGGCCGAAGCCCTCGAGGCGCAGCGCGCCGCGATCGAGAACCTCGAGAAGCTCGACACCACCAAGAGCGAGTTCCTCAGCATCGTCAGCCATGAGTTTCGCACCGCGCTCACCGGCATCCAGGGATTCAGCGAGCTCATCCGCGATGGCGGGCTCGAGTCGGATGAGGTGCGCGCGTACGGCGGCTACATCTTCAACGACGCCGACCGCGTCAACCGGCTGATCGGCGACATGCTCGACCTCGATCGGATGGAGTCGGGACGCATGACCATGCGCGCCACCGACGTCGACATCAACGACATCCTCATGGAGGCGATCGCCAGGGCCTCGACGTCGACGGTCACGGTTGAGTTCAAGTCGGACCTTGACGCGCGCCTGCCCATCGTGTCGGGAGACCGCGACCGCCTGATCCAGGTCGTCAGCAACCTCGTCAACAACGCCGTCAAGTACTCGCCCGAAGGCGGCACGGTCACTCTCACCAGCCGCGTCGAGGGCAGGTACGCCCTGATCAGCATCACCGACACCGGGATCGGCATCCCGGCGGAGGAGATCGGCCACGTCTTCGAGCGCTTCCGGCGCGTCCGCAGCGGCGCCGCGCAGTCGATACCTGGGACTGGCCTCGGCCTCACGATCGTTAAGCAGATCGTGGAGATGCACGGAGGCAAGATCTGGGTCGAAAGCGCCGTCGGTCACGGCTCCTCGTTCCACTTCACGATCCCCCTCGCACCCGAAGGCGCGGCCGCGCTGCAGCTCCGCCATGGCTAGCCCCCCCAATGGCGGCGCCGCGTTCACCGTGCTCGTGGCTGACGACAACGAGGTCGCGCAGAGGCTCTGCAAGCGAGTCCTCGAGAAGGCGGGCTACGGCGTGCTGATCGCCGCGGACGGACTGCAGGCCGTGGACATCGCACTCGCCCAGAAGCCGGCGATGATCCTGATGGACGTCGCCATGCCTGGAATCGACGGCCTCGAGGCGATGCGCCGGATCAAGACCGAGGTGCCCGCGATGCCGATCGTGATCGCGAGCGCGCACTCCATGTCGAGCGACCGCGAACGCTTCCTCGCCGCCGGCGCGGACAACGTGCTGAGCAAGCCGTTCCGCCTGGCCGACCTCATCGCGATCGTGGAGCAGCTCGCCCACGCGGGGTCGACGTGAAAGACCTGACCGGCACCCGGCTTGCGCAGTACGAGATCGTCGAGCGCCTCGGTGGCGGGGGCATGGCGGTCGTGTACCGCGCGGTGCAGCAGCCCCTCGGACGCGAGGTCGCCTTGAAGGCGCTGTCGTCGGAGCTGTTCCAGGACGAGGGCTTCGTCAAGCGCTTCGAGACCGAGGCCAAGACGCTGGCCAAGCTCGATCACCCCAACATCCTGCCGATCTACGACTTCGAGGTCATCGACGGCAACGCGTTCTTGACCATGCCGCTGATCCGCGGCGGCACATTGCGCGACGTCCTGAATCGAGGGCCGATGGACCCGCTGACCGCGTGGCGCTACCTGCGCGAGATCGGCGACGGCCTGCAGCACGCGCACGACGCCGCAATCGTGCACCGCGACCTCAAGCCGACGAACGTGTTGATCCACCAGGACGGGCGCGCGATGCTCGCCGACTTCGGCCTGGCGCGCGGCGCGGGCCAGCCGACGCACCTCACGACCATCGGTCTCGCCATCGGCACGCCCGGGTACATGGCCCCGGAACAGGTGATGGGGCGCGACGTCGACCGCCGCGCCGACATCTACTCGCTCGGCGTGCTGACCTTCGAGATGCTCACCGGCCGTCTGCCCTACGTCGGCTCGAACCGCATGGAGGTCGCCTACGCGACGGTCAACGCCCCGATCCCGTCGGCGGTGAAGATCAACCCCAAGCTGCCGGACGAGCTCGACGCGCTGCTGACGAAGGTGCTCGCCAAGGAGCCTGGCGACCGGCCCCAGACGGTGAAGGACGTGCTCGCGCAGATGGCGAAGCTGCCGCAGCGCCGGACATCTCCGGTGGGCGCACCTGCGGCGGCGCCGGCCGCGACGAGCGCGGCGTCGGGTGGCGTGGCCGTGCTTCCGCGTCCCGCGGTCGCATCGAACGGTCCGGACACCACCTCGATGCGAGCGCTTTCATCGTCACGTCCGGCTGCGCCTCCCGCGATCCTGCATGGATCGCCGCCCCCGACGCCAACGTCCGCGGCCGGCTCGACGATTCGCACCCTCGAGCTGATGGGCGTGCGACCCGCCCGAGCGCGCGGTCGGTTCATCCTCAACTCCTACTTCAGCAACCAGGTCCACGTCGCGCGCGATGTGACGGGCGACCGCTGGCCGGAGGTCGCGTACGCGGCCGGGCTGGTGCAGTACATCGAGCAGGACGCGCCCCACGACGACCAGCTTTCGTCGCCGGTCGAATCGCTCTCGCGTTTGAATGAGGCGTTCGAGACGATTTACGGCCCAGAGTCGGAAGACATGATCCGCGCCTGGGGCCGCCGCGCCGCCGAGCGCTGGCTTGCGGAAGGACGCCACGGCCTCGGTGGCGCGCGGCGATTCGTTCCCGGACGCCAGCGCAAGCTGGCGAGCGTCGTCAAGAACTTCAGCGAAGCCATGGACAACGTGCGCGGCGAGCACACGCATGCATGGCTGCAGGTCGACGAGCACCAGTTCTGGCTCGTCCACTTTTCCAACATGTTCGCGCTGGGGCGCATCAAGACGGTGAAGTCGTGCCACATGTGGACGGCCACCATCGAGACGATCCTGCGGTGGGCGGGCCTGGCCAACGACTGGTACGTCGAAGAGGTCGAGTGCGGGTCGGTGACGGGGACGTTCGACTGCGCGTTCGCGATCAGGGCGTCAGAGACGAACTAGG
>DATKFA010000103.1:0-2477 GCA_035511715.1 Candidatus Acidiferrum sp.
GGACTCGGCCACCCCTCCGGAGCGACACCCGATTCTAGGCGCCGATCTTCGGACGCCTGGTGTCAAAAGACCCGAATTCCGGCGGAGATGCTGGACGTTTGGCGTCAAACGCCCGGAAAGGGCTTAGCGGGCCCCGATCAGCTCTACCCCGCCCATGTACGGCCGCAGCACCTCCGGCACCGCGATCATCCCGTCCGAACGCTGGTACGTCTCGATGACCGCGTCGATCGTGCGCGGCAGCGCCAGACCGGAGCCGTTGATCGTGTGGACGAATCGGGGCGCCGCGCCGCGTCCCGGCCGGTAGCGGATGTTTGCGCGCATCGCCTGGAAGTCGTTGAACACCGAGCACGACGAGACCTCGAGGTAGCGGCCCAGGCCCGGCGCCCATGCGTTCAGGTCGTACTTCTTGTA
Source organism: Candidatus Acidiferrum sp. (assembly GCA_035511715.1). Classification (GTDB taxonomy): domain Bacteria; phylum Chloroflexota; class Dormibacteria; order Dormibacterales; family Dormibacteraceae; genus 40CM-4-65-16. Next base: position 412 of record DATKFA010000103.1, read on the forward strand.
CTGGGCGAAACCCATGTCGCCCGTACACATCGCCATCACGTTGTAGTGCAGCCCGAGCCGCTGCAGTATTTCCTCGGCGTCGCGCGTCAGCTGCTCGAACTCCTCCATGGAAGTCTCCGGCGTCGTGACCTTGACCAGCTCGACCTTGGAGAACTGGTGGAGGCGGATGAATCCGCGCGTGTCCTTGCCCGCGGCTCCTGCCTCGGTGCGCCAGGACGGCGAGTAGGAGACGTACTTCAGCGGGAGCTGGTCTGCCTCGAGGATCTCCTCGCGGTGGAAGTTCGTGACAGGCACTTCGGCCGTCGGGATCAGCCAGAGATCGCGATCCTCGACCTTGAAGAGCTGGTCGGCAAACTTCGGCAGATTCGCCGTACCGGTCATCGCCGCGGAATTGACGAGCATGGGCGACCACAGCTCGACGTACCCGTGCTCGCGGGTGTGCACGTCGAGCATGAACTGGACGAGCGCTCGCTCCAGGCGCGCCCCGGCGCCGACGAGAAAGGCGAATCGCGAACCGGCGACTCGCGCCGCGTGCTCGAAATCCATGATCCCGAGCGCCTCTCCGAGGTCGTAATGCGTGCGCGGTGCGAACCCGTGCTCCGGCTTTGAACCCCACTCCCTGATGACCAGGTTGTCGGCTTCCGACTCGCCGATGGGGACGCTCTCATGGAACAGGTTCGGCACTCGCAGCAGGAGGTCGTCGAGCTCGCGCTTCACCGCGTCCGCGACAGCAAGCTCGCTCTTCGCGGCGTCGGCCATCTGGCGCAGACGGTCCTTCAGCCCTTCGTCGCGTGTCTTGGCAAACTGCTTGGACAGCTCGTTCTGCTCGGCCTTGATCGTCTCGGCGCGGTGGAGGTTTGCCCGCCAAACCTCGTCGAGCCGCAGGATCTCGTCGACGGGAGCAGCCTCGCCCTTCAGCTCAGCAGCGCGTTTGACGGCCTCGGGGTTCTTACGGATGAACTCGAGAGAAAGCACCTAAGACTCGGGCTTCATCACGGGGAAAAGGATCACGTCGCGGATCGAAGGCTGATCCATGATCAGCATGACCAGGCGATCGACGCCCATGCCGAGGCCCCCGCACGGCGGCAGACCGTACTCGACCGCTCGCAGGAAGTCCTCGTCCATGGGATGCGCCTCGACGTTGCCCGATGCCCGCATGGCGGCCTGCCCTTCGAATCGCCGGCGCTGGTCGACAGGATCGGTCAGCTCGGTGAACGCGTTGGCGTACTCACGGCCGAGGATGACCAGCTCAAACCGCTCCACGAAGCGCGGGTCGTCCTCGCGTGGACGCGCGAGGGGCGAAACTTCGATCGGGTAGTCGAGGACGAACGTCGGATGCCGCAAGCGCGGCTGGACGTGCTCCTCGAAAAGGTCGTTCAGCTCCTCACCGACCGCGTGCCGGCCGGTGTGCTCGAGCACCAGGTCTGCCATCCGCTCCCGCCGGAACGGCGGCGTCAGGTTGACGGGCTCGCCCTCATAAGAGGTCTCGAGCGGGCGCTCGGCGGCCATCGCTGACACGACGACCACGTCCTCGACGAGCTGCATCATGTCCTCGTAACCGGCGTACGCCTGGTAGCACTCCATCAGGGTGAACTCGGGGTTGTGGCGAGGCGATAGGCCCTCGTTGCGGAACACCCGGCCGATCTCGTACACGCGCTCGAACCCACCCACCAGCAGGCGCTTCAAGTGCAGCTCGAGCGCGATCCGCAGGTACAGGTCGCGGTCGAGCGAGTTGTGGTGCGTCAGAAATGGACGGGCGTGGCCGCCACCGGGGACCTCCTGCAGCACTGGCGTCTCGACGTCGATGAAGCCCCGCTCGTCGAACAACCCGCGAATCGCGGTGATGATCCTGGTCCGGGCCTGGAACACCTCGCGGACCTGCGGGTTAGCGATGAGGTCCACGTAGCGCTGGCGGTAGCGGATCTCGACATCCTTCAGGCCGTGCCATTTCTCGGGCAACGGCCGCAGGGCTTTCGTCAGCAGCTGGAAGGAGTGCACCTCGATCGTGATCTCCCCCCTCTTGGTGCGGAACACCGGTCCGGCGACGCCGATGATGTCGCCGAGGT
>DATKFA010000104.1:0-2279 GCA_035511715.1 Candidatus Acidiferrum sp.
GTGGATCGAGTCCGACCACATCACGATCGCGTCCTCGCCATTGTCGGTGTAGTAGCCCTTGCGCCGGCCGATGACCTCGAAGACGCCGTGCGCGGGCATGCGCACCAGGTCCGAGTGAGCACCGCTGACGACCAGGCCGAGGAGCGGCGGCTCGAGGTCCCGCCGGCTGAGCATGGCGGCGTAGATGTGGCCCCACAGGTGGTTGACGCCGGTCAGCGGCTTTTGCCACGCCGCCGCCAGGCCCTCGCCGACGCCGACGCCGACGAGCAGGCAGCCGACCAGGCCGGGGCCGCGGGTGACCGCGAGCAGGTCGACGTCCGCGGGTCTCGCTCCCGCCTTCTCGAAGGCGAGGTCGATGAGCGAAGGCAGCCGCACCAGGTGGTCGCGCGCGGCGAGCTCGGGCACGACGCCACCGAACTCCTTGTGCACGTCGACCTGCGAGTGGATGACGTTGCTCAGGACGCGCCGCCCATCCTCGACGAGCGCGACGGAGGTTTCGTCGCACGAAGTCTCGATGCCGAGGATCAGTCCCACCGCCCCTCCGGCGCTGCGCGCCACCTCCCCACTGCGTGGGGAGGACGCACTACTTGGTAAGGAGGTCGCGGCGCAAGCCCTTGACCTCGGCCTCGATCCGCTCCAGGTTGGCCTCGAACGCCTTGCGGAAGCGCGGCGAGTGGATCGAGTCCGACCACATCACGATCGCGTCCTCGCCATTGTCGGTGTAGTAGCCCTTGCGCCGGCCGATGACCTTGAACCCAAAGCCCTCGTACAGCTTCATCGCGTTGTCGTTGGTGGTGCGGACCTCGAGGGTCACCCACTTGGCGCCCATGTCGTACGCCGCCTGGACCAGGCCCGCGAAGATGATCCGGCCGTAGCCGTGGTGCTGGAGGTCCTTGCGGACGCCGATGGTCGTCACGTGCGCCTCGTCGTACATGCGCCACATGCCGCCGTAGCCGATGATCGACGGGTCGAAGTCGGCGATGCGGTGCGCCGCAAGCGGCGGTCCGGCCGGCCAGTCGACCGGTCCCTCCTGGCGCAGAACGACGTAGTGCGCGCTGGCGCGCGAGGCCAGCTCGCGGTAGTAGGCGTTGCGCGGCCAGGGCGTCGCGAAGATCTCGCGCTCGATCTCCTGGACCGTGTTCACGTCGGCCTCGCGCATCAGCTCCAGCGAGAGCTGCTGCCGGATCTGGACCATCTAAGCCTTTCTGGAAAAAGAATGCATGTATTCGATTTCGAGATTACGATACGGCACTTCGCGGGCCGTTTCGAGGAGGATGGCAGCGGCGTCGACGAACCGCCGGAGCTCCCCCTCTGGCTTGAATCTGTGGCCGGCAGCCGTCAGCGCCTCGCGCCCGGCCAACCGCCCCACAAGCGGGTACTCGGTCGAGATTTCGGCCGGCTCGCCGACACCGGACGTCCCGTCGGGCAGGCGGAAGTAGAACCGCCCTCGCCCGGCGTCCGCGATCGCGGTCACGTGGTCGTCGCTTCTCGCGGCCTGCAGGGCGAGCGTCGGCAGGGGAACTATCGGGATGCGAAGGCCCATGGCGAGGCCGACCGCGAACGAGACCCCCACCCGAAGTCCGGTGAACGAGCCGGGGCCGGTCACGACGGCCACCTTGGTGACGTTTTCGGCCCGCGCGATCTGGCGGAGGGTCGCCTGCAGCTCACCGGTGCGCGCCGCGACCAGGGTCTCGCTTCGCTCACCGTTCAGGGTTGCTACCGCCGCGGTGGCGGACGACGTGTCAATGACCAAGATCATGCGTGGTCCTGATCAGGCGGCGGTCGCCGCCGAGGTGCTCGAACTCGATCACGGCCGCGCCGTCGACCTCGAGGCGCTCGCCCCACTCGACCACCACCGCGCCGCCATCCGCCAGCTCATCGAGCCCGAGGTCGCGGAGCTCGGCGCTGTTCTCGACCCGGTACAGGTCCACGTGGGCCAGCTGGAGGCGGCCTGGATAGATGCGCACCAGCTGGAAGGTCGGGCTGGCCACGTCCGCTCTGGACCCGGTGCCTCGCGCGACGCCGCGGACAAACGTCGTCTTGCCGGCGCCGAGCTCGCCGACCAGCAACACCACGTCGCCTCTGCGCAGGCGCTCGCCCAGAAGCATGCCGGCGCGCTCCGTCTGGGCCGGCGAGGTCGTGACGAGGTCGATCCCCTCAGGCAAAGTGGTCGTAGCCGGTGCTCGACAGGCGGATCTCGACGCCGCGTGCGTCGATTGCGCGAACGGTCGGATCCGCGGTCAGCTTGCCGACCGACTGCATGCCGGCCTTCTTGAGGA
>DATKFA010000105.1:0-6828 GCA_035511715.1 Candidatus Acidiferrum sp.
TGTGAACGTCGATGGTGCGCTCGAGGGCCTCGCCTTGAGACGCGCCGTAAAGAGAGTCAAGCAGCGCCTGGCGGCTGAGGACTCGGCCCCGGGCCTGAACGAGCGCCACCAACAGGCGAAACTCGGCCGGCGTCAGCGGCATCGCCCTGCCGTCGCGCCTGACCTCGACGCGGTCGAGGTCGATCACCAGGTCGCCGTGCTCGATCACGCCCCGGGCGGCAGGCCCGGAGTCGCGCGCGCGTCGAAGCACCGCCTTGACGCGTACCACCAGCTCAGCCGGGGAGAAAGGCTTGGCGAGGTAGTCGTCCGCGCCCTCGTGGATCCCGTACACGCGATCCGCGACCTGGGCGCGAGCGGACAGCATGACGATGGGCACGTTGGAGCGCTCGCGGATGATGCGCATCAACGCCAACCCGTCGAGCTCGGGCAGCATGAGGTCCAGCACGATCAAGCCGGGTTCGAATTCGTTGAACGCGCGCAGCGCCGACTGCCCATCCGCAGCGGCGACCACGCGAAAGCCTTCGCGCTCGAGGTAGGTCTTGACCAGCGAGACGATCTTCGGGTCGTCATCGACCACCAGGATCGGCGCAGGCATGTGGACCTCCATCGTAATCAGCACCCTATGCGACCAATGTGACGGACGCTTGACAATGTGTGAATGGTGAAAACGTCGAGTCGATTCCCTGGCGAAAGCGCCGACTATCGGCGCGCCCGCAACGCCCTGCTGCGGGAGGAGGTCAAGCTGCGAAGGCGTCTCGAGGAGGTCGCCGCGCAGCGCCGCGCTCTTCCCCCTGGCGGCGAGGTGAAGACCGACTACGCGTTCGACGCGTGGGCGCCGAGCGAGGACGATTTCAGGTCGGTCCGGTTCTCCGAGCTGTTCGCTCCCGGCAAGAAGAGCCTCTTCCTCTACAACTCCATGTATCCGGAGCGCGTCGGCTCGATGACGCCCTGTCCCTCTTGCACCTCGATCATCGACGGCGTCGACGGAGCAGCCCGTCATCTCGGCCAGCGCGTCAACTTCGCGGTCGTGGCCAAGGCACCGATCGCGCGGTTCCGCGAACACGCTCGCAAGCGGGGCTGGTCGCACGCGCTGCTGCTCTCGTCGGAGAACAACACCTTCAACCGCGACTATCTCGCCGAAGACGAAACCGGCCAGCAGTGGCCGCTGGCGCATGTGTTCACGCGGCGCGGCAGAAAGATCCATCACTTCTGGTCGAGCGAGCTCTGGTTCGCCGACCACGAGCCGGGCCAGGATTCGCGCCACGTGGACTTCATGTGGCCGCTGTGGCTGATGCTCGACCGCACGCCGGAGGGTCGCGGCAAGACGTGGGGACCTAGCCTGGAGTACTCCTGATCAGCTCGTCGTACTCCGGGAAATAGCTCTCGATCACCGACAGCTCGAACTGGCGCAGGATCGCGCCCGGCGGCTCGCGCTCGAGCAGGAACTCGAAGCTGCGGCGCACAAGGTCCTCCACATCTTTCGCTTCCGAGCCCGTCCCCCAGCGGGCAAGGGAAGCTTGCGAAACCGTGACCGTGTGCTCGGTGCGCCGGCCGCGCAGCTCGACCGCCACCTGGCAGACCCAACCGCCGCCGGAGCTCGAGGCGTGGACCGTGATCAATTTGAAACTAATGTAAGAGGGCGTCAGTCCCGAGACCATAATTCGGCCCAGGTTGGCCCCGGTTTCACTTAACAACGTTCCCGCGGCGATCGTCGTGTACGACGGCGAAGGGTCGGTGGTAGATGCCAACGACTCGGCCCTTGCCATGCTCGGGCTGGGCGCCGGAGACCTCATCGGATCCCGCGCCGACGACGCGGGTTGGCTGGTGATCGAGTCCGCCGACGGCCCCATCACGGTGCACCCGGTGATCGCGAGCCTGAAGAGCGCGCAGCCCATTCGGGGTGCCCTGGTCAGGGCGCGGCGGCCCGACGGCGGCGATGTCTGGCTCCAGGTCGACGTGGTTCCGGACCAGGGCGGCGAGCGGGTGACCGCCACCCTGACCAACGTGACCCACCTGATCAGTCGCAGCCGGGTCACGACCCGCTCGACCGGCGACCACATCCTGGACGAGGTGACGGACCAGCTTGCCGGAGCGCGCATGGAGCCGCGCGCAATCCTCACCACGGTGACGCGCGCCCTGAGCAGGCTGCGGCCAGGGATCTGGATCGCGGCGCTCATGCGCAAGGACCCGTCGGACATGCTGTTCGTGACTGCGGACGAGGAGCACCCCGACTACGCCGCCGCCTACGAGGAGTCGATGCGCGCGGCGGGTCGCACGAACGTCGCACCGATGGCGTCGAGGGTCATCGAGACCGGCCAGCCCACGTTCCTGCCTGAGATCACCATCGAGGATCTGAAGGGCCGGCTCAACGACGATGTCCGGAGCTACCTGGAGAAGCATCCGTGGATGCCGCCGGGCACGCACCTCGCCATCGTGTTTGCGCCCATGCGCGCCCGCGGCGCCCCGATCGGAGCGCTCGGCCTGGTCGAGCGCCGGGGTTCCAATCCGCTGACAGAAAAGGACGTGATGTGGGTCCAGGCGATCGCGGACCGGACTGGCCTGGCGGTCGAGAACGCGCAGCTCTATGAGGACGCGGTCAACCGTCTCGAGCGCCTGACGGCGCTGCAGAGCGTCAGCCTTGCGGTGAGCGCCAGCCCCGACCTGAGGCTGACGCTGAAGGTGATCCTCGACCATGTCACCTCGCAGCTGAGGGTGGACGCTGCGGACGTGCTGCTCCTCGACGAGACGGACAACACGCTGGCGCTGGCGGCCAGCACCGGCTTCCTCGCCACCTCGGTGCCCGAGTACCGGCTTCCGGTGGACGATGCCGGCATGCCCGGCAGCGTCGTGACGAGCCGCCGCATCGAGACGGTGACCGCGCTGAGCGCGTTCTCGCAGTTCCGCCGCCGTTCGCTTTTCGCACGCGAAGGGTTCAAGGCCTACGGGGCGGTGCCGCTTATCAGCCGCGGGAGGCTTCTCGGCGCTCTCGAGGTGTTCCACCGTTCTGCGCTGAGCCCGGACCAGGAGTGGCTCTCGTTCCTGGAGGCCCTGGGCAGCGTCGCCGCCGTCGCGATCGACAGCGCAACGATGCAGGAGCGCCTGCGCAGCGCGCGGACAGGGCCTGTCGCGCCGCGGCAGCAGCGCGCCCCCCTGGACCTGAGCCGGATGGAGACCGAGATCATGCGCCTGGCCGTCGAGGGCTTGACCAACCGCGAGATCGCTTCGCGGGTGCACCTGAGCCAGAACACGGTCAAGTTCCACATCCGGCAGATACTTCAGAAGACGGGAGCCTCCAACCGCACCGAGCTGGCCCACGAAGCGTCGAAGCAGGGATGGCTCTGATCAGCGTGGGTTAACAGAACTACCCGATCGGGTAGTTAATTGCCCCGCTTGAGAGGGCCCCGGCAACTAAATGCTTCTTACGCTGCTGCTCAAGGGAGAGTGGTTGCGTTCACTTGGGTTCTGTCGCCGACCGGGTAGCGGCTAAACGGCAGCGGGAAGCTGCGGACACGCCCTGGCGCAGGGCGGCCGCGGCCATGTTCGGGTGCCCGAGGTGAGCGTCCGCGAGGGGTCGACCCTCGGTCCCTACCGCGTCATGGAGAGGCTCGGCCGGGGCGGGATGGCGGCCGTGTACCGCGCGTACCACCCCGCGCTCGACCGCTACGTCGCCATCAAGGTCCTGCCCGACTTCTTCGCCGACGATCCCGGCTACCGCGAGCGCTTCCAGCAGGAGGCGCGCTCGGTGGCGAAGCTCAAGCACCCGAACATCCTCGAGGTGTTCGACTACGGCTACGAGGACGGGACCGCGTATCTCGTGCTCGAGCTCGTGGAGGGCGGCACCCTCGCCGATCGGGTCGGCCGGCCGATGGAGCTCCAGGACGTGGTGCGGATCATCGAGCAGATCGCCAGCGCCCTCGACCACGCGCACGTGCACGGCGTGCTCCACCGCGACATCAAGCCTTCGAACATCCTGATCCACAACGACGGAACTCCGGTGCTGGCGGACTTCGGCCTCTCCCGAATGGTCGGACAGCTCCGTCGCTTCACGAGCTCGGGCACCGTGATGGGGACGCCTGAGTACATGTCCCCCGAGCAGGCCGCCGACGAGGCGATGGGCCCCGCGTCAGACCTCTACTCCCTTGCCATCGTCGCCTACGAGATGCTCACCGGGCGCGTGCCGTTCGAAAGCGACACGCCCGCCGCCACGCTGCTCTCCCACGTGACCAAGCCGATGCCCGCCGCGCTCGAACTGAAGGGCGAGCTCTCCGCGCACGTGGAGGAGGTGCTGCGCAAGGCCCTCGCCAAGCGCCCGGAGGATCGCTACCCGTCCGCTGTCGCCTTCGCGATGGCGCTGCGGCCCGCGGCGTGGCCCGGCCGTCGCGGCGACGACATGCCGGCGATCTCGCCGACCCGCCGCCTCGCGCGCCCCGAGCGAACACCGGTCGTCCTGGTGGTCGACGACTCCGCGGCCAACCGGGATCTCATCGAGGCTTGCCTCGCCGGTGTGGACTGCCAGGTGCGCGGCGCCGAAGACGGCATGGCCGCGCTCAAGGCCATCCAGGCCGCGGCGCCGGACCTGGTGCTCCTCGACGTGCAGATGCCCGGGATGGACGGCTACGAGGTGTGCCGGCGCATCAAGGCGAGCTCGACTTCACGCCTGATACCGGTGGTAATGATCACCGCGCTCGACCGCACCTCCGATCGCATCGACGCCCTCGACGCCGGCGCCGACGATTACATGAGCAAGCCTGTCGACCGCGTCGAGCTCGTGGCCCGCGTCCGGTCCGCCCTCCGGCTGAAGAGCGTCTACGACTCGCTGGACAGCGCCGAGCACGTGATCTTCGCGCTCGCGGCCGCGGTCGAGGCGAAGGATCCCTTCACCGAGGCGCACACGCAGCGGGTCGCCGAGTCAGCCCGCCGCCTGGGCCTGAGCCTGGGCCTGAGCGGTTCGGACCTGGACGCCCTCTATCGCGGCGGCCTCATCCACGACATCGGAAAGATCGGGGTCCCGGACTCGATCCTCCTCAAGCCAGGACCGCTGGACGCAAAGGAGCTGACCACGATGCAGCTCCACCCGTCCATCGGCGCGAACATCGTGGCGCCGCTCCGGTCGGGGGCCGCTCTCCTGCCGATCATCCGCCACCACCACGAGCACTTCGACGGCCACGGCTATCCCGACCGGCTCGTGGGCCAGTCGATCCCGCGCCTCGCGCGCATCGTCTCCGTGTGCGATGCATTCGATGCGCTGATCAACGACCGTCCGTACCGCTCGCGCAAGACGCCCGATGAGGCGCTCGCGATCCTGCGCTCCGGGGCGCACCGGCAGTGGGACCCCGATGTCGTGAACGTGTTCATAAGCCAGTTCGCCACTGTCACGAGCCTTGGAGCCGCCTGATGCAGGGCCTCCTCAGCTTCCTCGAGGATGCGGTCGCCATAGGGTTCGCCCTGCTCGGAGTGTTCACGGCGATGACGTGGCTTCGCCGCCGCGAGCGCTCGCTGGCCTACCTGGCCCTGGCGATCATCCAGCTCGCCGTGGTGACCGGCCTCGGCCGCCTCCAGGGCCACCTCCCCGTCGACGCGCGATTCCTGAGTCTCGTGGAGCTGCTCGCCTTTGCGGGAAGCGCCTTCGCGCTCGTCCTCTACCGCAACTCTGTCATCCCCCTCCCTCGGCGCTGGCTTGTCGCCGCGGCCGTGTCGTTGACGGCAGCCAGCGTCCTCCTCCTCTTCGCCGCGCTTGCGATCACGAACAAAGGCGTGCAGCTCGCGATCGTGATCACCTGGATCCTCGTCTGGTGCGCCTGTGTCATCGAGCCGACCGTCCGCTTCTGGCTGGTGGCGCGATCGCTCCCGGCCGTGCAGGCGTGGCGCCTGCGATCGGTAAGCCTTGGCTTCGGCGCCCTGGTCGCGGTCCTGCTGTTCGCGATATCTGCGGGACTGTTGATTCGCTCCCAGGTCGTCACGGTCGTGATCGAGTTCGTGATCCTGGCGATAATCCCCGTCCTCTACGCAAGCTTCGCCCCTCCCGCGTGGCTGCGGCGGCAGTGGCGGACCGGAGAGGAGGAGGGCGTCCGCGCCTTCATGGAGCAGCTGCTCGTCAGCGACGACCGCGACGCGCTGGCGGCCCGCGCGCTGGAATGGGCGATGCGCCTGGTCGGCGGCGGATCCGCGGTGCTTTTCGACGCGACCGGCCGTGCCTACACCGCGCGCGGACTGAGCGAGGCCGAGGTCGGCGAGGTCCGCGAGCACATGCCTGCCTTCGCCTCCGGGCTGGGCCGGATCAACGTCGGGGGCACCGCCCGCAACGCGATGTCACTCCCCGTCAAGGGCCTCAGCGAGTCGGGCACGCTGATCGTGCTCGCCGGGCCGTTCACCCCTACGTTCGGTCAAGAGGAGACCACCCGCACGCAGCAGCTGATGAGCGCATTCGTCACCGCCCTCGACCGGCGCCACCTGATCATCCAGCTCGAGCAGAGCAACGCCGCCCTTCAGGACGCCAACAAGCACAAGAGCGTGTTCCTCGCCAACATGAGCCACGAGCTGCGGACGCCGCTGAACGCGATCATCGGCTTCTCCGAGCTGCTCACCGACGCGCGCGACGGCCAGTTCGACGAGGCCACACGTCGGCGCTTCCTCGGCCAGATACTGACGAGCGGCAAGCACCTGCTGACCCTGATCAACGACATCCTCGACCTCTCGAAGGTCGAGGCCGGTCAGATGGAGCTGCGCATCGAATCAGTCTCGATCGCCGATGTCGTCGAGCAGGTGTTGCGAACGGTCGAGCCACTCGTGACCAAGAAGGGCGTCCGGCTGCAGGCCGACGCTGCGGAC
>DATKFA010000106.1:0-3555 GCA_035511715.1 Candidatus Acidiferrum sp.
AGTTCGTCGCGTTCGTGGACAACAACGGCACGTCGTTCACGATCGGCGCTCCCACGATCGCCGGGATGTTCGCGTGCACGTGGATCGACGACAACCACGTGCTCTCGGGCGGCGACGCCCAGCATCAGCCGCGAGTTGCGAACACGACGACGAGCGCGATGGTGCCGGTCGCCGCGCAGGGCGACTGCGGTGGCCGCCTGCCAGGCGGTCTCTAAACCCGCGTGTGTCGCGACTATCGCGCACTGTTGGGTTAACGGCGGCGCTCGGCGATCTCCGCGGTGATCATCTCCACGAATGACTCGAGCGACAGGTCCACCTTCTCCCCGGCGCGATTCTGCACGTTCACGTGCACCGCCTCGACCTCTTTTCCTCCGACCACCGTGATGTAAGGCACCTTCTTCAGCTTCGCGTCGCGGATCTTGCGTTCGAGCCGCTCGGAGCGCTGGTCGATCTCCACGCGCACGCGGGCCGAGCGGAGTCGCGCGCCCACTTGGCGTGCGTAGTCATTGAACTCGTCCTTGACCGCCGCCACCACCACCTGCGTCGGATGCAGCCACGTCGGAAACGCGCCCGCGTAGCGCTCGATCAGATAGCTGAAGAGGCGCTCCATGGCGCCGGCGGCACCCCTGTGGACCATGACCGGCCGCTTGCGTGAACCGTCCTCGGCGACGTACTCCAGCTCGAATCGCTCGGGGAGCTGGAAATCGACCTGCACCGTCGAGTTGGTGAACTCGCGCCGGTGCGCGTCGCGAACCTGGAAGTCGATCTTGGGACCGTAGAAAGCGGCGTCGCCGACGCCGACCGTGTATGTCTGCCCCATCGACTCGAGGGCCTCGGCCAGCTCCGCCTGCGCCTGCTGCCACTGCTCTTCGCTCCCCAGCCACTTCTCCTTGACGTTGTCTCGTGTCGCAAGCTCGTATCGAAACTCGTCGATGCCGAGCACCTTCGAGAAGTAGAGGGCGAGGTCGATGGCGCCTTTGACCTCCTCCATCAGCTGGTCGAGCGTGCAGAAGATGTGGGCGTCGTTGAGGGCGAACGCGCGCACACGATTCATGCCGGCGAGCGTGCCCGACCGTTCGTAGCGCCAGTTGTTGCCTATCTCCGCGATCCGCAACGGCAGGTCGCGGTAGCTGCGCAGCTCGGTCTGGTAGACGACGATGTGATGGGGGCAGTTGACGGGCCGCAGCTCGAGCTCCTCCCCGTCCTCGAAAATCATGGGCGGATACATGTACTCCCGGTAGAGCTGCGCGTGGCCGCTCTGCCGGAACAGCTCGAGCCGCGCGACGTCGGGCGTGCGCACGTGCAGGTAACCGCGGGACAGCTCCTCGTCGACGATGAAGCGCTCGAGCTCGCGCCGGATGGTTGCGCCGTCGGGGAGCCAGATCGGCAGCCCAGGACCCACGCGGTCGTCGACCGCGAAGAGCTTGAGGTCCTTGCCCAGCTTCTTGTGGTCTCGCTTCTCGGCGTCCTCGAGAAACTTCAGGTAGTCGTCGAGCTCTTTCTGTGACTGCCACGCGGTGCCATAGATTCGAGTCAGTTGCGGCTTCTTCTCGTCGCCTCTCCAGTACGCACCCGAAACGCGCTGCAGCTTGAACGCTTTGAGGTCGCGAGTCGACTTGACGTGTGGGCCGAGGCAGAGGTCCAGGAAATTCCCCGTGCGGTAAACGCTGACGCCGTCGCCCGAGACCTTGTCATTGATGAGCTCGAGCTTGTAGTCCTGGCCACGCTTGCGGAACTCTTCGATCGCCTGATCGCGCGGCAGGATCTCGTGCTCGAACGTGCGTCCCTCCTGGGCGATCCTGCGCATGCGCGACTCGATCGCGGGCAGGTCAGCCTCGGAGATGGGCCGGCCGAAGTCGAAGTCGTAGTAGAAGCCCGGCGGCTCTTTGATGGCCGGTCCGATCGCATATTTCGCGTCCGGGTAAAGCTCCGTGACGGCCGCCGCAAGCAGGTGCGCGGTCGAATGCCGCAGGATCTGAAGCGGATCGTCGGTTGCTTCGTGGTCGCCGTACTCGGGCATCGGGTCGTCCAGTATATGAAGGCTCTTGAACTGGACCGCGATCGTGGACACCCTCGGCTATCCGTCGGCTGGACTGGGAATCCTGATCGAGAGCACCGGCATTCCATTTCCAGGCGAGACCCTGCTGTTGCTTGCTGCGGCGTGGGCTGCTGCCACCCATCACTCGATCGCGCTGGTGATCCTGTTCGGATTCATCGGCTCGACCGTCGGCGCGGACATCGGCTACCTCCTCGGCCACCACGGAGGTAGGCCGTTCGTCGAGAGGTTCGGCGCCGCGCTGAGGATCAGCCCGGAGCGCCTCGCGCGAGCCGAGCTCTTCTTCGCGCGTCACGGCGACAAGACGATCATCGGTGGGCGGTTCATCCTCGGCCTCCGCACGTGGGCGTCGATGCTGGCCGGCATGGCGCGAATGCCGTTCTGGCGCTTCCAGCTTTTCAGTGCGGTCGGCGGACTGCTGTGGGCGACCGTGATCGGCCTCGCGGGCTACCTGCTGGGCAGCAACCTCGGCCTGCTGGAGACGATCCTGCGCGACGTCGGCATCGGCGGCTTAATCGTCATTGCACTGATAGCGGTGGTTTTGATCTTGGCTCAGAGACGCGCAACCCGCCGGCCATGACTCCGAGTCCGCCGCCGAGCAGCAGCACACCGAGCCCGCCAAGGACCTGGGCCGTGCCGATCGTGTCGGCGAGCGCCGCCGCGACCAGCACTGGCAGCGCCGACACCCCGTTGATGACCATATAGAGCAGCGCGAAGATGCGGCCCCGGATCGCGTCGCTGGTCGACTCCATCAGGTAGGTGACGGCCGGGATCAGGATCGCCCCGAACTCGACGCCGAGAAGCAGGCTGAACGTTGCGCCGGTGATCCGGTTGTGGACCTGCAGGTCGGCGAAATGACGCATCGCCTCCGGCACGGCCGCCAGCGCGAGCAGTGTCAGCCCGTTGGCGAGCAGCGAGCCCGCGAGCAACCGCGAGCGGTCGACGTTGCGCAAGAACTGTCCCAGGAGGACCGCGCTTAGGATCGCGCCCGCGGTGGCCGGTCCGAGGATCACGTAGGTGTCCTGTGCCGCGATGCCGAGGACCTTGCTCACGTATGCGGGGGCGAGCGTGTAGAGCATGAAGAGCACCAGGATCGCGATGCTCACCTGGCCAAACGCGAGACGGAGGCCGCGCGAAGCCCGCATCGCGTCGACGCCTTCTTGCAGGTCGAGCAGCAGCACGCGGAAACGGCTCGCGCTTTCCTCGACAGGTGACTCCTTGTGGCGCGGGACGTGAGGAATGTCGGAGGCGAAGATGAGCGTAGCGGCGATCATCAGCAGTACGACCGCGCACCAGTAGGGCGCGTACAGGTCGATTCTCGAAACGATCGGCGCGAGCACGCCCCCGACGACAAGAGTCAGGACCGACGTGAGCAGCGCCATCGAGTTGGCGGTGATGAGCATCGACCGGGGCAGCACCGTCGGTATCACCGCCGCCTCCGCGGGTGCGAAAAGCTGGCCCACGGACGAGAACAGGAAGGCGATCAGGAGCAGGTGGAG
>DATKFA010000107.1:0-4752 GCA_035511715.1 Candidatus Acidiferrum sp.
GCGATGTACGCCTCGGGCTGGTAGTAGTCGTAGTAGCTGACGAAGTACTCGACGGCGTTGTCAGGCAGCAGGCGGCGGAACTCGGCGCACAGCTGCGCGGCTAGCGTCTTGTTGGGGCTGAGGACGAGCACCGGTCGCTGCAGCTGCTCCACGGCCCAGGCCATGACGTTGGTCTTGCCGCTCCCGGTCACGCCGGCGAGAACCTGCTGGGTCAGGCCGGAGCGGACTCCCTCGACGAGCTCGGAGATGGCCTGCGGCTGGTCCCCGGCCGGTTTGAAGGGTGCGTCGACACGAAAGCTGGTGGGCATGGGCACCGCTAATTCTAAGGCGCACAAACGTTCGAGGGCCCGCAACTTATCGGATGGTCGGGACTAACCGAGGGTTCGCGCTGGAAAGTGCCGGATGGTCCGGACGATCCGAGCTAGGGCAGGGACAGGATCATCGCCTCCACCACCGAGCCCTTCTTCAGCACCTGATCACCCGCCGGCACCCGGACCAGTGCGTGGGCGCCGGCCAGCGACATCAACCGCGATGACGACTGCGAGCCGGTCGTCTCCGCCACGAGCTCTCCGCCATCGCGGCGGAGCGTGACCCGCTGATACTCGGTCCTGTCAGGCGTGGGCCGCGCGTCGTAGCCGAGGCGAACGGGCAGCGTTGGACGATCCAGCTGTGCAAGGCCCTGCATCTTGCGGAGGGCGGGCCGTACGAAGACCTCGAACGTCACCAAGGACGAAACCGGAAAGCCCGGCAAGCCAAAGGCAACCCTGCCCTCGGCCAGCGTCGCGAACGTGAACGGCTTGCCTGGTTTGAGCTTCACGCGGCCGATGTGCACGTCGCCGAGCGATTCGAGCAGCGGCTTGACGAGGTCGTGCGTTCCGACCGAAACGCCGCCGGAGGTGACCAGGACATCCGCATCCTTCAGCGCGTCGACGACGAGGCGGCGCAGCGGCTCTGGCTCATCGGGCGCTATGCCGAGGAGCTTCACATCCGCGCCCGCCTCCCGCAAGGCCGCCAGCAGCGCCCAGCGGTTCGAGTCCGGGATCTGCCCAGGGCGGGGCGTCTTCCCCACCTCGACGAGCTCATCGCCGGTCGACATCAGCGCGACGCGCGGCCGGCGGCGCACCGGCAGTCGCGCTCGATTCGTGGCGGCGGCGATGCCGATCTCGGCGGCGCTGAGCTGAGTCCCGGCCGAGAGGACGCGGTCGCCGGCGCGCAGGTCGTCACCGACCTTGTGAAAGTTCGTGCCGGGCCTGAGTCCTGCCGGCACGGTGACCGTGTCGCCGGCGAGCTGGACATCCTCGACCATGACGACGACGTCGGCACCCTCAGGCACGACCCCGCCGGTGAGGACCCGCGCCGCGCTGCCCTGCTCGACCGCGCCCTCGAACGGCCGCCCGGCCGCGGACTCGCCGAGCACGCGCAGCGTCCTGCCCGCGTCGGTGGCGCGGACCGCGTAGCCGTCGACAGCACTCGCCGGAAACGACGGCAGCGGCGCTTCAGCGATCAGGTCTTCGGCCAGCACCCGGCCGAAACAGTCGGCGAGCGCAACCTGATCGATCCCGAGAACCGTGATGTGGTCGAGGACAGTTCTTGCCGCCTCGTCCGCGTCGATCAGGGGATAGGTGGAAGCTCTCAGGGCTTATTCATAGCGCAGCGCGCGCGACGGGTCCTGCATCGCGGCACGCAGCGCGGGCAGCAACCCGCTCACGCTGCTGAGGGCGATCGCGAGCACGATCGCGACCAGGACGATCGGCGCATCGGTGCGGAACACGTCGAAGCCGGTGCTCGCAACCGATTGCGTCAGCCGATCCACGGCGGCGTTGCCGAGGCGCCCAAGTCCGACCGCCGCGAGGGCGCCGATCAACCCGCCGGCCAGCCCGATGCCTGTGGCCTCGGCAAGGAATAGAAGCATCACGTCCCGCGAGCGCGCGCCGAGCGCCTTCATCACGCCGATCTCCTTCGTCCGCTCCAGGACGGCGGTGTACATCGTGTTGGCGATGCCCAGGCAGGCGAGCAGCAGCGCGACGATGGCCAGCCCGAGCAGCGCGATGCGCAGCTTGCTGAGCAGGTCTTCGAAGTTGCGGAACTGGTCGCCGAACGTCTGGGTCTGGAAACCGAGGGACTCGACGTTGTTGCGGAGCGGGCCGACGGACACTCCCGAGTCGGCGAGCAGGGTGATGCTCGAGTATTCGCCGCCCCTCCAGCCGTTCGGCCCAGCGAGCGCCGACCAGTACGCGCGCATCACACCGTTCGGCGCGAGTGCACCCGGTGAGCCCGCGGGCATGTAGTCGCTCGAGAAGATGCCCACGACGATGAATGTCAGCGGCGCGGGATGCTTGACCTGGTTTGCGGTCAGCGCCGGAGTGAGCGCGCCCGACGTCGCCGTGAACTTCACCTGCGTGCCGACCGCGCCGGCGGGCGACTTGAAGCCGAGAGCGACGGCCTCGCTGTCGCTCAGAAGGAGCTCGGTCGCCTTATCCGAGCTCGGAACGCGGCCGGCGGTCACCGTGGGCAGCGCGCTCGAAGAACCGAGCGGTGGCAGCGAGATCAGCTCGCCAGCCGGCGGCGTCACCGGCGCCGTCGTGCCGAGGGCCCTGCCGGCGCTCGTGAACGTCCCCGACATCCCCATCTGGCCCCAGGCCGCCCGGACGTGCGGCAGGCGGGACAGCGTCGCCAGGGTCGCCGCGTCCAGGGCGGGCGTGCGGGCGTCGGCGACCGGGTAGACGGCCACCTGGTGGACCGGGCTGGTCGCGAGCGCGGGCGCGTCAAGCGCCTGCTGAAGTCCCGTCGCCAACGCCCCGATGAGGCTCAGGGCTGCGATGCCGATGGCCACACCGGTGGCGGTGAGCGCCGACCGGAGCGGTCGCCGTCCCGCGCCGCCGAGCCCGACCCTGAGGGTGTCGCGCCAGTGCATGCGAGGCGCCGGGTCGATCGGGTCCTGGCTGCGGACGGTCGGTTTGCCCGACTCCAGCTCGATGGCGCGGCCGTCGATCATCCGCACGACGCGGCTCGCGCGCCGCGCGACCTCGGGGTCGTGGGTGACCAGGACGAGGGTGGCGCCCCGGCGGTTCAGGTCCTCGAGCAGCGCCAGGACGCTCTCGCCGGCGGCCGAATCGAGGCTGCCGGTCGGCTCGTCGGCGAGGATCAAGCCGGGCCGGTTGGCCAGCGCGCGCGCAACGGCGACCTTCTGCTGCTCGCCGCCGGACAAGCGCCCGGCCCGCGTCTTCGCTCGCGCCTCCAGGCCGACGAGCGCCAGGAGGTGGCGGGCCCGCTTCAGCCTCTGCTCGGGCTCGACGCCGGCGAGGGTCAGGGGCAGCGCCACGTTGTCCTCCGCCGTCATCGAGGGGATCAGGTTGAACGTCTGGAAGATCGTGCTGACGCGCTGGAGGCGATAGTCGGACAGCTCGCGGTCGGGCAGCTCGCCGAGCGGCAGGCCTGCGCCGTAGACATGACCGGTCGTGGGCCGGTCCAGACCGCCCATCAGCGACAGCAGAGTGCTCTTGCCGCAGCCGCTCGGGCCGACGATGGCCACGAACTCGCACGGCCCGACATCGAGGGTCACGTTCTGGAGGGCGGTGACGTGCATCTGGTCCCGGCGGCCGAACTCCCGCGACACAGCATCGAGGCGCAGACCCACGGCCTGTCCGAGCAGGTCTTTGAAGTCGTCTTTGAGGTCGTCCGCTCTGTCCGGCTCGGGTTGGGGAGCCTGCTCCAGGGCGGGCTCGATCGCGACCACGCCGGTGGCTTCAACCTTCGCCTCGGCGTGGGCACCATTGCCGCTGTTCTGGTTCGCGACGGCTTCGCGGGCCTCCCGGCGCGCGCGCCGACGGCGGCGCTTGGAGCCGCTGGACTCGCCGGGCTGTTGAACGGCTGTGGCCACCCCCGACTCCTTCCTTTCCGCGCAGTCTAAGTGCTGGCTTAACGGTCAGCGACTGGGTTTGGCTACTTGCTCCCCCAGCCAGCTCAGGTAAGCCGACGAACCCCCCTCGATTGGCACCTGGAGGACCTCCGGGAGCTCGTTGGCGTGGTGGGTCCGCACGTATTCCTCGACCTTCGGAGCGAGCGATTCCAGCGTCTTGATCAGCAGCAGCGACTCATGGTCGCGCTGGAGCTGGCCATCCCAGTAATAGAAGGACGCGACGGTTGGGATCACGTTGCAGCAGGCGGCGAGGTGTTCGACGATCAGACCCTCGCCGATTCGCTCGGCATCGTCTCGTCCGCCCGCAGTGACAAGGATCAAAACGGCCTTCTCCGGCATCGCCATCGCCGCGAGTCAGGGCGTTGGCGGTGATCGCCGCGATCGTGATCATCGTGCTCATGGCCTTCGACCGCCTCTACCTCGACGTGCACTGGGAGTCGGACGTCATCGGCGGCCTGGTGCTCGGCGCTCTCGCGCTGCTTGCGGGCACCGTATGGCTGGACAGACCTCGTCGACCGCGCAGACCGCAGAATTAGTCGATGGCAATGGCGGAGAAGGCGGTTCTCATCCTGGTCACCGCGGGCGGACGCGACGACGCCGAAAGGATCGGCGAGGGATTGATCGTCGAGCACCTTGCCGCGTCATGCAACGTCATCCCGACCGTCGCGTCCTTCTATTACTGGGACGGCCAGCTGAAGCGCGACCACGAGGCGCTGCTTCTGATCAAGACCCTTGAATCGCTGGCGGCGAAGGTCGATGAGTACGTCCGAACCCACCACGCGTACGACCTCCCGGAGATCCTCCAGGTGCCCATCGAGGGCGGTTCGTCGGCT
>DATKFA010000108.1:0-3488 GCA_035511715.1 Candidatus Acidiferrum sp.
CGACGGCCACGGAAACGATGACCGCCGCGACGAACGGCCACAGGCCCGGCAGCAGGTGGGCGGTCAGGCTCGCGAGGGCCTGATTGCTGAAGAAGTCATTCAAGACGCGCGCACCCCACGCGCGTTAGTCGCGACCATCCACACTTCTCGTGCCCGAGGAGGGGTGTTGGTCGCGCCTATCGCGCAATGTCGAGCGCCCGGCGGGTCAGTCAAACGCGTACGGGATTGGGAACCTGCGGCACAGCTCGAGCGCGCGCTCGTGGACCGAGTCGAGGGTTGCGGCGTCATCGATGCGCTCCACCAGGTCCGCGATGCAGTCGGCGATCACCACCATCTCCTCTTCCTTCATGCCTCGGGTCGTCACGAGCGGCGTGCCTACCCGCACCCCGCTCGGGTTGAACTTCGATGCGTCGTCGAACGGGATGGAGTTGCGGTTGAGGGTGATGCCGACCGTGTCGGCGACGTCCTGCACCTGCTTTCCCGTCCGCTTCTGGGGGCGCAGGTCGATGAGCATCAGGTGGTTGTCGGTCCCGCCGCTGACGAGTCGCAGACCTCGCCTGGTCAGGTGATCCGCCATTACCTTCGCGTTCGCGACCACCTGCTTCGCGTACACCTTGAAATCGGGCTTGAGCGCCTCGCCGAAACACACTGCTTTGGCTGCGATCGCGTGCATCAGCGGCCCGCCCTGCGTCCCCGGGAAGACGGCTGAGTCGATCGCCTTTTGCCAGTCGTCGGTGCACAGGATGATCGCGCCCCAGGCGCCGCGGAGCGTCTTCTGCGTCGTGGTCGAGGTGATGGCCGCGTGCGGGATGGGCGACGGATAGACTCCGCCGGCGACGAGTCCCGCGACGTGCGCCATGTCGACGAACAGCGTGGCGCCGACCGAGTCCGCTATCTCACGCATGCGCTGCCAGTCGACGATTCGCGAGTAGGCCGAGAAGCCGGCGAGCAGCATCTTCGGCCGCACCTCTTCGGCCATCTTCTGCACGACGTCGTAATCGATGCGCTCCGTCTCACGGTCGACCCCATACGAATGGATCTCGTAGAGCTTGCCGCTGAAGTTGGCGGGGCTTCCGTGCGTCAGGTGGCCGCCGGCGGAAAGATCCATGCCCATGACTCGGTCGCCGGGCTTGCACACGGCCATGTACACGGCCGCGTTGGCCTGCGAGCCTGAGTGCGGCTGCACGTTGACGTAGTCCGCGCCGAAGAGCTCCTTCGCCCGCTCGACCGCGAGCGTTTCGATCTTGTCGATCACCTCGCCGGTGCCACCGTAGTAGCGCCGGCCGGGATATCCCTCGGCGTACTTGTTCGTGAGCAATGTGCCGAGCGCCTCGAGGATCGCGGGGCTCGTCAGGTTCTCCGATGCGATGAGCTCGAGCGTTTGAGACTGCCGCTTGAATTCCTGGCGGATGAGGTTCGCGACGTCTGGGTCGACCTGGTCGAGCGCCCGAAAAGTCATCGTCGTGATGCTGGTCGTCACAGGGGTGTCACGCCCTTGATGCTATCCCGCGTGCGGAGCGGGCGGTCCGAGGAGCTCCGGGGCCGGGATGGCCCCTTCGCGCAGCACGTGCGGCTCCGGCCCGGTCAGATCGAGCACCGTCGACGCCGTCCCGCCAGGCGCGGTCCCTCCATCGAGGACTCCCATCACGCCGTTTAGCGCCCCCGCCTCCTCGGCGTTCATCGCTGGTTCCATCCCATGCAGGTTTGCGCTGGTCGTCATCAGCGGTCCGGCGTGGCGCAGCAGGCCAAGCGCGACTTTGTGCTTGGGGATACGTACGCCGAGAGTGCCTCCGCCGATCGCATGGAGGATCACCGTGAGCGGGCCAGGCCACCATTTGCGGATGTACGCCTCGGCACGCGAATCGACGTGGACCAATCCGTCCAGCTGTGATTCCGCCGCGACCATCAGGATCAGCGGCATCCCCACCGGCCGGCCTTTGATCTGGTAGATCCGCTTCTGCGCCACCTCGTCGTCGGCGCTGGCGCCGAGCCCGTACACGGTGTCGGTGGGAAACGCGATGACCGCGCCGCCGCGGACGAGCTGCGCTGCTCGCCGCAGGCCGGCCGCCGTCGGTTTCAGGACCATGCTTCGAGAACGCGCACGTGCCCACCGAGGTCGCGGTGAACGTGATAACCGGCGAATCTCTTTGCTGCCAGCCGCTCCATCGATTCGACAAACGATCCATCGAGCTCGGCGAGCAGCCGTCCGCCCGGCCTCAATCGCGCGGGCGCCTCCTCCAGCAATCGCGCGACCAGCGCCCGTCCGCCCTGGTCCGCGTACAGGGCACGCGCAGGTTGGGCGGTGACCTCCGCCGGGAGATTCGCCGCCGAGTCCACGTACGGAAGGTTCGCGCACAAGAGGTCGAGCTCGGCCGGCAGCGCATCCATCAGGTCTCCGCAGACCAGGTGGACCCTCAAGTCGACATGGTGTCGCGAGACGTTGCGCGCCGCGACGTCGAGTGCCTCACGGCTTATCTCGGACGCCCACACCTCCGTGTTCGGGGCGTAATGCGCAATCGCGATGGCGATGTTTCCGCTCCCCGTCCCTACGTCTGCGACGCGAAGAGGGCCGCCCGCCTCGCGGGCGATGGCCACCGCGCGCTGCACCAGCACCTCAGTGTCGGGATTGGGGATCAAGACGTCAGGCGTGACCTCGAAGTCGAGTCCCATGAACTCCTTACGTCCGACCAGGTACGCGACCGGCTCGCCCTTGCCTCGCTTCCCGATCAGCGAGCGGTAGGCGGTCAGCTCCGTCTCGGTAAGGGGCCGGTCGAACTTCAGGTAGAGGTCGAGACGGCGCACGTGGAGGACGTGCGCGAGGAGTAGCTCGGCGTCGAGGCGGCCGGAGTCGGATCCGTGCCTCGCGAGGTAATCGGCCGACAGCTTGAGGACCTCAACGATCGTCACGCGGCGTGACCGGACCCGGTGGTGCGCAACAGATTCGCGCCATCGGCGGCCGGAGCCAACGAAAGGGTGGCGCGACGAGGAGCGCAAAACGTGCTGGGGTCCCCGCGTCGTGGCCGCGGGGGCAGCGAGGGAGCGCCGGGCCCCTTGACGCAGGCTTCAGCGCCGTCCGGGGTCCCCGCGAAATCGCAGATTTCGTGGGGTGGGATGGCGCCCGGCCGCCTAGGGCGTCGAAGCTGTGCGAACCATCCGGGGCTGGTCACGCCATGCCGTTGGGGCCACCGTTCAGCTGGGCCGTCCTCTCCGCGGCGACGAGCGCCGACACAAGCTCGTCCAGGTCGCCCTGCATCACCCGGTCGAGCTTGTGCAGGGTCAGGTTGATGCGGTGGTCGGTCACACGGTTGTCCTTGAAGTTGTAGGTGCGGATCTTCTCCGAGCGGTTGCCGCTGCGCACCATGTTCTTGCGCTGCGCGCCGATCGCCTCCTGCTGCTCCGCCAGCTTCATCTCGTAGAGCCGCGCGCGCAGGACGCGCAGGGCCTTCTCCCGGTTCTGGAGCTGCGACTTCTCGTCCTGGATGCTCACG
>DATKFA010000109.1:0-4727 GCA_035511715.1 Candidatus Acidiferrum sp.
CTGAAGCGCTTGCTTCCGCGGTGGCTGAGCAGGATCAGTCCGTCGTCCGGTCGCAGCGCGGGCGGGTAGTTTGCGAGCTCGAACGCCCGCACGGCCCAGGCGTCGAGGCCGACGCTGCGAAGGATGAACTGACCCGCGAGCGCGCCGTGATAGCTGGTGCCGGTACCGGCGAGGAAGATCCGCTTGCAACCGCGGAGCCGGTCCGCGGCTCGCGCGGCTGAATCATCGGCCAGGAGTCGCTTCAGCTCGGCGGGCTGGCCCTCCAGCGTCGCCTTGAGAAACGAGCCCGGCTCGTGGCGCTTAGCCACCCGGTCCAGCGGAGGACTTGGGGAAGTTTGCCCTCTGGAGCACGTCGAGAATCTCGTGCTGCCGTTTCAACATCTCCTGGCTCTGCTTGAGGATCTCGAGCTGCTGCACGTTGATGGCATGCAGCGTTGTCAGGGTCAGGTGGTCGGCTTCTGCCCGCTCGTCCTGGGCCTCGCTGATGACGTTCTGGCCGACGATGATGATCGGCAGAAGAACGAGCTGCAGGAACGTCTGGCTGATGAGGACGCTGATAGCGGTCAAGAACGCGCTCTGGGTCACCACCGCCACACCGCCACCGATCGCGATCAACGTGAAGGCATAGGCCGCCCACATCGTGCCCACGCTCCTGGTGACGGTGACGGCGAGCCACGTGTTGAAACGTCCGACGGTGCCGGCGCCGTGGACCGCGGGCGCCACCGATCGCGACGTGACGAGCCTGGGCTTGTGTTCGGTCGGAGCGTCCTTCGCCGCCTGGTAGGCGGCGCGATGCTCCTTGCTCGAGATCCGGCGCTCGATGCGCGGCGGCCGTTCTGGAGGTTGATCCATCCCGGCGCATAAACCTAAGACAATTTCGCCATGGCGAACGAAGTATTTGAGGCGGTCCGGACGCTTCTGGCGGTAAGGGAGTACGACGATCGCGAGCTGCCGGCCGGCACGGCGCGCCGGATCCTGGAGGCGGGCTACCTGACGGCGAGCGGCTCCAACCTTCAGCCCTGGCACTTCGTGCTGGTGCGCAACGGCGATGCCCTGCGCAAGCTGGGCTCGCTCATCCGGACCGGACCGTACGTCGCCCGCTCCGCCGCTGCGGTCATCGTCGCCTATGAGAAAGACAAGGGCGAATCCGGCATCTCCGACGCGAGCCGGGCCATCCAATCGATGATGCTGGCGGCCTGGGGCGAAGGGGTCGGCTCGAACTGGACAGGGTTTGCGCACAGGCTCGAAAACGTGCGCCAGGAATTCGGCCTGCCCGAAACCTACGACGTCGTGGGCGTTGTCCCGCTGGGCTATCCCAAGCGCAAGGTCATCGGCAAGAAGAAGCGCAAGCCGTTCAGCCAGGTCGTCTCAGCGGAGCGGTACGGCCAGGCGCTCGAGTGACCCGGAAAGGAGCGTCGAGGATCGCGAACAGCGCGATGCCGATCAGCGACGCCGAGAGGATGTAGACCGGCCACGGCCCCAGTACATCAAGCAGCGTCGCGCTCGAAGGCTTGGCGCGCAGGTACATGTAGTCCGACAGCGTCAGCAGGTCCACGACGAAGACGAAGGCCGCGTAGGCAACGGTGATCGCGGCCACGCGCGCCACCGCCCGCCTGCGCGGGTGGAGCCGCATCCCAACCACCAGCAGCAGCGCCGCGGCCACGACACCGCCGTGCGCGATGTAGTACTGCCAGTACGGGTAGGTCGGGAAATGCTGCGGCAGATCCGGCGTGAGCAGGGCCTGCAGCGTGCCGGCGACGCCCCAGAAGTACGTGACCTCGACCAGCAACTGGTTGCGCGTCCACAACGCGGCCGCCGCGATGAAGATGGCGACGTCGCAGAGCTGCAGCGGAAGCGACTGGGCGAGCTTGCTCCCCGGCACCCCGCCCGCGAGCAGGTAGACCCACCAGCTGACCTCGTCGATCACGAGCACGATCGCGAGGACCTTCAGCCAACGCCCAGGAGCTCTCCGCGCCGCGACGACTAGTGCCGCCGCGGCGACGGCGATGATGGCCAGGGCGACCAGGTGCTCCGGCGCCAGCAGCTTGCTCACGCGCAGCGGACGCCCGGCTCATCGCATTCGGGCGTCACCCCGAAGCGATGGAACCTCGACCGGCGCGGCGCAAACCAGCGGTACAGCGCCTCCTGCAGCGCGCCAATCCCGGGCACACGGTAGACGGCGGCCAGCAGCGACCACGGACCCCCGAGCTCGGCGAGCACGCGGTTGAGCGCGGCGGCGCCGTCGAGGCGCCGGCCCTCACGGTCGATGGTCCAGGCTGCCCGGTCGGCTTCCGCCCGCGTGACGCCGTAGCGCTCGAGCACTCCGGGCTGCTGGTTGACGATGGCCAGCACACGGCCGGCCGGGTCGCGCCGGCGGACCCAGCGCGCGCACCGCGTTCAAACGCCTCAGGTGCCGTCGAACAGCAGGACGAGGCGCTGTCTTGTGTCCGCTATGCCGACAATCTAGCCGAGTACGGGTCGGCGCCTGGCCGCGCGCAGGCCGAAGAGCGCGATCTGCATGCCGGCGGTGAGGGTGAGGATCCATCGGACCTCGACGCTTGTCGGGTCCATCCAGCCCGCCGCGAGCGTATACGGAATCCAGGCTCCGGCCAGGACGACCCACAGCGCCAGGTTGACGATCGTGAGCCCCCGCACCTCTTCACTACATCAACGCGCGAGGGGCTGGCGAGTCCGCGACTCCTCCCATTTCGCCTCGGCCTCTCCGATCGGAGTCGAGGGCGGTCCGTTGCGGAACGGCCAGATTTCCTCGGCGATCCTGCGCCAGTTGGCGGTCGCGTTGAGGCTGCCGAGCACCGCGTAGAGGCCGAGGTTGATGCGCTGCATGATCACGTACTCGCGCGGCACGTCCGAATACGGCGCCAGGGGCCCTCGGGCGTCGAAGAAGCGGCGCACGATCGCGCTTGCGTAGGCGGGCGTGATGGTCATCGGCGCGTCCTGCAGCACGGTTCCGTAGAACTGGCCGAAACGATCGACCACGAGCTCGGTCGGAACGGGCGCGCCCGCTTTGAGGAAGCCGGCGCTTTCGAGTGACCGGCGGAAGGCTTCGTAGTCCCGCTCGAACACCAGGAATCGCACGGCATCGACCAGCGGTGCGAGGTCCTCGTCCGTGAACAGCTTGGTCAGGCCGAAGTCGAGGAACGTCACGCGGCCGCCACCGTGGAAGAGGTAGTTGCCGGGGTGTGGGTCGCCGTTGAACGCATGCAGGCGGTAGAGGCTGCGGAACACAAAGCGGTGGATCGTTTCGGCGGCGAGGTCTCGCTCGTGCTGCGGCCACCTGAGCAGCTCGTCGAACGACTCGCCGGAGTCGAGCTCGCTGGTGAGCACGCGCGAGGTGCTCAGCTGGGGAAGCACATGGGGAACGCGAATCACCGGATGGCCGTCGTAGTAGCGGGCGAACATCTCCTGACTGGCCGCCTCGCGGACGTAGTCCACCTCTTCCTGGAGTCGCTCGGCGACCTCGTCGACGAAAGACCGCGTGTCCAGACCTGGGAACGCGGCGCCGACGATGCGCCGCAGCAGCCCGACGTTGCAAAGGTCGGACGTGATGCTGCGCGCGATCCCGGGGTACTGCACCTTCACCGCGACCGCGCGGCCGTCATGGGTGATCGCGCGGTGCACCTGGCCGATCGACGCCGCCGCGAAGGGCAGATCGTCCCACTGCGCAAAGATCTCTTGCGGCGGGCCGCCGAGCTCTTCCTTGATCACCGATGCGGCCAGCGCCGGCGTCATCGGCGGCGCTCTGTGCTGAAGCCTCGACATCGCCGCGCGGAAGGTCAGCGGCATGTCCTCGTAGATGTAGCTCGCCATCTGACCGAGCTTCATGAGCACGCCTTTCATCGCGCCGAGCTCTTCGGCGACGTCGTCGGCGGTGCGGAACGCGAGGTCGTGGCGCAGCTCCTTGCGGCGCTCGACCGAGGCGAAGATCAATCGTGGCGAGCGGGCGACGTAGCGGCCACCGATGCGCAAGGCAAGCCTGGCCAGGGCCGCGCCTCGGCCGACACGCGACTCCCGGATGGCCGAGGTGGCGGCGCTCACCGCCTCGTGCGCAGCTCGATCCGCTGGCGGGCTTCGAGCACACCCGGCAGCGACTCGAACGCGAGATCGAGCGCGCCGAGCAGCTGACGAACCGGCTCCCGCTCCATCGCCTCGCGGGGTGGAGCCTCGAAGCCGTACATCTCGCGGGCCCAGTCCGGGAGCGTACCCACGGCGACCTGGCTCAGGTCGTGCCACAGGTCACGCGTCTCGGCGTCGAGGCCTGGCGGGTCGAGCACAATGGCGATCGCCTCCCTGGCCGCGGGCGTCGCCCGGCGAAGCTCCACCGATTCGAGGTACTCGCGGAGCGACTTCACGGATGAGGGCACCTGCTCGCGCGGCACCCCGACGATCTCCGCGAACTTGACCATCTCGGCGACGTACCGGTCGGCGTCTGCAGCCTCGATCGGGCGGCCGTAGCGCTGGACCACGTCGACGACCGAGTCGACCATGGCCGCGTGGACCCACAGCAGCAGAGCCGGGTCCTCCGCGCTGTAGGGCAGGCCGGTTTCCGGGTCGGTGCCGCGAACGTGGACGTGGACCTTGCGCACCCACGCCGCGGCCGCGAGCGCCGATGCCGTGTCGCCGTAGGTCGTGGTCAGCAAGTAGCTGTTCGTCGCCGCGAGCCGGCCGAACGGATCCTGCTTCCAGGTGCTGTGCTGGGCCACGCCGGC
>DATKFA010000110.1:0-2554 GCA_035511715.1 Candidatus Acidiferrum sp.
GGCCTGGGCGACCAGTTCCAGCCCAACCTCAACAACTTCCTCACGTCCTTTTACGTGTCGGCGACCACGCTGGTGCCCCTGTCGTACGGCGACTTCGTCCCGGAACAGGGCCTCGCACGGCTCGTGATCATCCTCGAAAGCGGCACCGGGGTCGCCGTCGCGGCCCTGGCGATCACGCTCCTGTTCGAGCTCTACGGCTCGTTCCGATCGCGCGAAGAGGCCGTGGTCGCCCTGGACGCGCTCGCGGGCGCGCCACCGTCGGCGGTGCAGCTCCTCGAGACCGCGGCGGACAAGACCATGGACGGGGCGCTCAAGGAGACGTTCGACGAGTGGCGCCGGTGGTCGGCGATGGTGCTCGAGAGCCATCTCGCCTATCCGCTGCTCGTCTACTTCCGCTCCAGCCACGACAACGAGGCGTGGATCAACTCGTTCGCCGCGGTCATGGACGCGGCCTCGCTGGTCATGTCCTCGACCGACAGCCCGGCCAAGGGCGCGGCCAAGCTGATGTTCACGGTCGGCAACCACCTCGTGGAAGACCTCTCATGGGTCTTCCGGCTGCAGGTCGAGCCGAACCCGATCATCGAGAAGGCCGAGTACCAGGCCGCGATCGTGCGCCTGAGGGCCGCCGGTTACGCGATCCACGACGGCGACGAGGCGTGGGAGAAGTTCAGCCACTTCCGGAGCAAGTACGCCTCCGCCCTCAACCTGATGGCCCAGTACCTGCTCGCCCCGCCGGCGCAGTGGGTCGGCGACCGCTCGTACCTACCGCACCGCGCCCGCCCGCGGCGAAGGCGGCAGCCGGTTCAAAGCGCCGCTAGCTGATCAGGCCCAGCTCGCGTGCCTTGACGATGGCCTCGAGCTTGGAGTGCACGGCCAGCTTGGAGCCGAGACCGCGGATGTGCGTGCGGACGGTCGTGTAGCTGATGCCCAGCTCCGCCGCTATCGATCGGCTCGGAAACCCCTCCGCCATCAATCGCAGCACCTCTTTCTCTCGTGGGGTCAGCCGCTCCAGCTGAGCCTCGATCGATCGTCTCTTCGAGATGAGCGTCGCGATGGTGCGCGGGGTGATGAGCATCTTGCCCCGCCCGACGTCGCGGATCGCAGCCACGACCTCGGCCGCGGCGCGCGACTTGTGCAGGAAAGCGCTGGCGCCTGATTGAACCGCGGCAAATCTCGCGACGTCGGTGTCCTCGCGCGTGAGGAAGATCATCCTGGCCCCGGGTCGGATGCCGCGGATCGCCGCCGCCGCGTCCGGTCCGCTTCCGTCGGGGAGGCGAAAGTCGAGCAGCACGACGTCCGGGTCGAGATCGTTCGCCGCCCGCACGGTCTCGGCCACGGTCGCGACGCTGCCCACGACCTTCATGTCCGACTGGTCGTTGATCAGCGCGGTCAGGCCTTCCGCCACGACGCGGTGGTCCTCGACGATCAGAACATGGATCGGTGCGTTCTCTCCGTCCTGACCCGGCAGATCAGCCTCGGCACGCTCTTCGGCTGGAGGCACACTGCTAAAACCTTCGCGGCTGATTCTGTACCCGGCGTGCACTTGTTAAGAAAGTCTTGCGATGTGAAGACACGGAACGGGCACCTCTGGCGTTTAAATTGACAGCATGACCAGGACAAAGACATTCGCCTTCCTTCCGGTCTGGGCAATCCTGCTCGCGGCGCTGTTGATGCTGTTCGCGCTGCGGACCCAGATCGCGCAGACCCTGCCGTTCACCAGCAATGGACACCACATCTCGGCTCCGCAGCTCGGGCCCGCTCCGATGAACGCACCTGTCGTGGGCAACCAGCCCGCTAACGCGCAGGGCAGCAGCACCGTCATCACCAAGACGGGCACGACGTCGCCGAACCAACCGGCGCAACAGGCGACGCAGCAGCCGTCGAGCTCCAACCAGGCGGCCGCCAACCCCGCTAACAACCCGTGCGCGCGGGCTGGCAATCCGGCGCCGATGTGCCCGGTGAGAGCCCCCTAGTCGAGACAAAAAATGGAGCCTCGCGCGAGATGCGCGAGGCTCTTTTTGTTCTAGCGGATTGCCGGCTTAGTCCTTGCCCTCGTCGCCGACGTTGAGAGAGTTGAGCGCGGTGCCCCAGTTGGCGGCTCGGCTCCTGGTCCCGCCGCACACGCTGAGCGGGTTGACTGCAGAGTCGGCCAGGAACTGGCTGAGGCTGCAGTTCGGCGACTGGATGTACTCGGAGGCGAAGACGAAGTGGTTGCTAACCGCCACGGCGGCCGAGTAGTCACCCCAGCGAGGACGGTAGAAAACACCCGACTTCACGCAGAGGCCGGGCGGGCTGAAGACTTCGTTGCGGCACTCGTATTCGGTGAATCCGTCCTGCGGCGACTGGCCGAGGGCCGCGATCCTGACCTTGCCCGCTCCCTCGCTGTCGATCAGCGCGTACGCGCTGGTCGGGAAGTAATCCTTACCGCTCAGGGTGAAGCTGATCAGGCCCTGGCCTCCCGCGGTGACGGCGATCGAAGGATATTCGACGTTGTTGCCTTTCGCGGTTAGGTATCCCTGGAGCTCGATCGATGAGCCGCCCAGTCCCGACGAGG
>DATKFA010000111.1:0-7844 GCA_035511715.1 Candidatus Acidiferrum sp.
TCGCCCGTTGCACGACCCGCTCCGGGAAGCTGCGGCCGGTGGTGGTGCCGAAGACGGCGGCGGTGCGCACGACCAGCACGTGGGCGCCCTCCTGGAGAGCGTTGCCTTCACCCGCCAGCTTCGAGCTGGCATAGATCGAAAGTGGAGCGGGCACATCAGACTCGACATACGGCTCAGCTCCCGAGCCATCGAAGACGAAGTTGGTCGAGAAGTGCACGCACCATGCGTCGTACGAGCGGCACGTCGCCGCGACGATGCGCGGGCCTTCCGCGTTGATCGCATAGGCGGCGTCTCTCTCCGACTCGGCCCGGTCGACCGCGTTGTAGGCGGCGCAGTTGAAGACGACCTCCGGCTTTCGAGCTTCGATGAGGGCTTCGACCGCACTTACGTCAGTGACCGAAACCACGGCGTGCGGAACCGCAGATTCCGGTCCGAGCAGGCGCACCAGCTCGCTGCCGAGCTGGCCGTCGGCGCCCAGCACGAGCGCTCTCAAATCGAGCCGGTCAGCTCTTGACTGGCCGCGTCGTCCGGCTCGACGTTGTTCTGCCGGTGGAGCAGCGCGGTGATCTCGCCTTCCTCCATCGGCCGGCCGACCAGAAAACCCTGCGCGGCGTCGCAGTGCGCCTCGACGAGCACCGCCTCTGCCATCCGGTCCTGCAGTCCCTCCGCCACCACCCGCAGACCGAGGTTGTGACCGAGTCCCACCGCTGACCGCACGATTGCGCCCGAGTCAGGATCGGTGGCAAGCGCCGCCACGAACGAGCGGTCGATCTTGATCTCGTTGACAGGCAGTCGCATCAGGTACAGGAGCGACGAATAGCCCGTCCCGAAATCGTCGAGCGCCAGGCGCACGCCGATCTCGTGGAGACGGTGCAAAGCCTTGGCGGCGGCTGCGGCCATGGCGACGCCCTCGGTGATCTCGAGCGTCAGCCGGCTTGGGTCGACCTTGAAGTTGCCGATCGCGCGCGCCACCATCTCCTCCAGCGAGTGGTCCTCGATGTTGCGCGGCGAAACGTTGAGCGAGACCGATATGTCGAGACCGTCGTTGAGCCACTTACACAGCTGCTCGAGCGCCGAGTCGATGACCCACGCGGTGAGCGGATTGATGATCCCGGTGTCCTCGGCCATGGGGATGAATCGGTCCGGAGGCATGAGGCCTTCGCGCGGATGGTTCCATCGCACCAGAGCCTCGACCGCGTTGATCGCGCCCGTCGTCAGCGTGACCTGCGGCTGGTAATGAAGAACGAGCTCACCCTGGGGGATCGCCCGCCGCAGCTCGCCGGCGAGACCTGACCGGCGCAGCGTCTGCGCCTCCTGCTCCGGCTGGTACAGCGCGTAGCCGCCGCCCGACCGTTTGGCCACGTACATCGCGACGTCGGCGCGGCGCAGCAGCGTGCCAGGGTCGTCGCCGTGCACCGGATACATCGCGATGCCGATCGACGCTCCGGTCTCGACCATCTGATCGCCGATCGCGAACGGACCTTCCAGCGAAGCCAGGATCTTGCGGGCGGTGCCGACCACGTCCTCAGGATGCTTGGCGTCAGTGGTCAGGACCGCGAACTCGTCGCCGCCAAGCCGCGCGATCGTGTCGGTTGCGCGCAGCACACCGCGGAGCCGGGCCGTGACTTCCTGGAGCAGGCTGTCGCCCCGGTCGTGACCGAGCGCGTCGTTGATGTCTTTGAATCGATCGAGGTCCAGGAGCAGCACCCCAAACATCTTCTGATTGCGTCGCGCCGCGAGGAGCGCCTGGCGCAGGCGGTCGCCGAAAAGGCTGCGGTTGGGAAGACCGGTGAGCGCGTCGTGCAGCGCCTGGTACTCGAGCGCATCCGTCTGCGCCTTGCGTTCCGAGATGTCGCGCAGTGTGGCGATGAAGAGGTGGCGCGCGCCGACCTGCATCGAGCTGACGACGAACTCCAGCGGGAACAGGCTCCCGTTTTTCCGCTTGCCCATGGTCTCGTGGGCGCCGCTGACCGGGACGTCGACATTCAGGCGGCGCTGTAGGTAGTTGTCGAACGCGGTGCGATGGGTCGTCGCGATCAGGATGTCTGACTGCTGGCCGATGATCTCCTGCTCGGAGTAGCCGAACAGCTTCGTCACCGCAGGATTCGCCGACTCGATGATCCCGTTCTGGTCGATCGTGGCGAGGCCGTCGGACACGTTGTCGAGGACGGAGCGCATGCGCTTCTCACTTTCCTGCAGCGCAACCTCGGCGCGCTTGCGCTCGACAAACTCGCCGACCTGCGAACCGACGTCGTTCATGACCGCGATCAGTCCTTCGTCGAGGTCACGCGGCGCCCATGTATGCAGCGAGATCATGCCGACGACCCGCCGTCCGCTGCGGACGGGAAAGCCGACCACCCCGTGCAATCCCACCGCGACCGCGGCGGCGGACCGGATCGGGTTGTCATCTGCGAGGTCGGGCATCGAGACCGGCACGCCCGACTCCCACACACGCCCGGCGAGGCCTTCGCCCCGGCGGTACGTGACCTGCGATGCAGTCGACTCGTAGGCCGAGGTGTCGCGGCCAGGACGTTTCCATGACAGCGAGAACTCCATCGTCTCGCGCGCCACGTCGACCTCCCAGTACTCCGCCAGCTCCCAATCGAGCGTGCGGCACAGCCCCTCGAGGACCCCGCTCGACGCCTTGTCCCATCCCGGTGAGGTCACGAGCGCCTGGGTGACCGCGAACCGCGCCGCCTGCAGAACCTCGGCGCGCTTGCGATCCCGGATGTCGACGGCGACGGTCTGGAAATACAGCGGCCCCCCGTCTGGGTCGCGGACGAGGCGCATCGTCAGGTCCACCCACACGTGCTCGCCGTTCTTGCGTGTGTAGCGCTTCTCGATGCGGCGGCCTTCCTCATCGCCCTGCAGCATCGTCTGCATGGCGTCCTGGAGCGCAGCCGCGTCATCGGGGTGCGTGATGTCGAGCAGCGAGAGCGTTGTCAGCTCGTCCTCGCTGTAACCGACCAGCTCGCAGAACGCGGGGTTGACGGTGGTGATGTGCCCGTCGAGGCTCGTGAACGCCATGCCGGCCTGCGCTTGCTGGAAGAGCGTGCGGAATCGCGTCTCCATCTCGCGCTCGGCGTGTTCCGCGCGCCGCCGCTCGCTGATGTCGCTCACCAAAGTCAGCAGCTGGCTGGGGCGAGAGCTCATCTGGTGGATTGCGACGTCGACCTCGACCCGCGTTCCAGACCTGGTGATAATCGCGGACGTGTAGCGCGCAGGCGCATCGCCGCCAGAAAGGCGGGTGGCGAGGGAGGCGCGCAGCCGGTCTCTGTCGGCAGGCGGCGCCAGGTCGATGAGCGTGGGAAGCGCAGCAAGCTCCGAGCGCGAGTAGCCGGTGAGCTCGACGTAAGCGTCGTTGCCCGCGACGAAGCGGCCGTTCTCGGTGATCAGGATGCCTTCGCCCAGGTCGCTGAGGGTCGCGAGAAGGGAGCTCTGCCGCTCCACCTGGACGCCAAGATCTCGCTCGACGCCCCGAGCGGTCAGCGCCGCGAGGAGCCCAAGACCGAGCACGACGAGGCTCCAGACGATGACCGCCCCCAGCGTCACCATCAGCGTAGTGACGGCGTAGACCCAGAGGGCTGTGAGCCCGAGGATGGCGACGCCGAAGACGTACGGGAAGTGGCGGGAGCGGAGGCCGACGTCGAAGTGAAGGAAGATGGTGGCGAAGCTGACCGCGGCCAGCGGAGGCAGGTCGTCACCGAGCCACCTGCCGGCGACCCCCAGCACCAGGACCGTCAGGAGGGCGGCTATCGCCATCACCGGCAGCTGCACCGCGAGGGTGCTGCCCCAACGGGACACCTTGAGCCAGATCGCCGCCACGGCAAACACGAGTCCGATGCCGATCAGCAGCGTCTCCTGCCGGAGCACGCCGGCCGGCGGGTTCGCGCTCCAGATCCGGTAGGCGACCGCTGCGATGATGGCCGCCACCGCGATGCCGTTGACCAGCGGCAGGGTCCGCCGCCGGGCCTGCCGTGGCACGCCGACGGCGGCCCACGCGGCGCCAAACAAGGGATCGGCGGCGGCCGCTGGAGCGCCGTTCAGCTGTTTAGCCAACTCGGTGAACGATAACGTTCGGGACCCGAAATTCAGTTCAGGTCGGGCCGGGACGCTACTTGTTCTTGGCTTGCGGCCTCTGGGGAACCGTCCGCTTCAGGACGGGGCGCCTTCCGGCGTGGAGCGGGTTGACTTTCTCCCCATCGCCGTCCTTCCGGTTGCCCCGGCCGGCGGTGGCGTGCAGAGTCCGGAGCTTGGCCAGGCGCTCCTTTTTGGCCGCCAGGGCCGTCCTGAGGGCGTCGGACAGCTGGGTGTCGTTCATGGGCACCACCCGGAGGCGGGCCTCCAGCTCGAGAACCTCGACTTCAGCCCTGGTGAGTTCTAGATCTATGGTTTTGGACACTTATCCCTCTTCAGTACTGATCAAAGCTACTGAACCAGTTAACTTCCCTGCAAGCGCGGAAGTTATTCATTAACCGCACTGCACGCCGATAACCACCTTGGCCTGGTTGGAGGTGCAGGCTGAGGCGGCCAGCAGCAGACCAACGAGGGGGGCCCACTTTCCTATCACCAGTTCGCGACGCACGTAGAGCGCCGGGAAGTGTACGTCGCTAAGCCGTCAATCGAGACTTATAGCGTCGCGAAGCTTGTCGAAGAAGCCCTTCGACACTTTCTCAGGCTTTCCTGTCAGGCCGCCCACCTTCCGCAGCAAGGCCTTCTGCTCGGGGTTGAGGTCCTTCGGCACGACGACCTGCACCACGACGTACTGATCGCCCCGCCTTCCCCCTCGCACGTCAGGCATGCCGCGGCCGGCAAGGCGGAACGACTGGCCGTTCTGAGTGCCCGCGGGAATGGCGATCTCGACCGAACCGTCGAGCGTCGGAATTTCGATCCTGTCACCAAGCGCCGCCTGCACCATGTTGACCCGCAGCTCGAAGACGACGTCTTGATCGTGGCGAGCGAGCTCGCCGTGCTGCTTGACGCGGAGCACGACGTACAGATCTCCGGCCGGTCCGCCGCGGACGCCTGCTTCTCCCTCTCCGCTGATCCGGATCTGTGAGCCGGTGTCGACTCCGGCCGGGACTTTTACCGCCAGGCGTTTGCTCTTCTGCACACGGCCTCCGCCGCGGCACTGGTGACATGGATCCTTGAGGATCCTCCCCGCGCCACCGCAGGTCGGGCATGTCACAGTCGTCACGACCTGGCCGAAAAACGACTGCGCCGCGCGTCGGATCTGGCCCGCGCCGCCGCAGCCCGGGCAGGTCTGCTGGCCGGTTCCAGGCTCGGAGCCGCTGCCCGCGCAGCGATCGCACGTGGCCGGCCGCGCGATGTCGATCTGCTTCTCGACGCCCGTGAAAGCCTCATCGAACGTGATGGTCAGGTCGTAGCGGAGGTCGTCACCGCGGTTGGAGCGCTCGCGGCGCGCGCGGCCGGAGAAGCCGCCGCCGAAGAAGGTGTCGAAGATGTCCGCGAACGGCATGTCCGAGAAGTCGACGGCAGGGCCCCCCGCGCCGACGGCGGAGTGTCCGAAAAGGTCGTAGCTCCGGCGGCGCTCAGGGTCCGATAGGACCGCGTAAGCCTCGCTCGCCTCCTTGAACCTCTCGTGCGCGATGCGGTCGTCCGGATGACGGTCGGGGTGAGAATCCATCGCGATCTTCCGGAACGCGAGCTTGAGCTCCTCGGCGGTGCACTGGCGGTTCACACCGAGCACCTCGTAGTAGTCGCGCTTTATCGCCACGCGCCCTTATTCGTTTTCGGAAGAAAGCTCAGGACGCCGAGCGACCTTGACCAGCGCCGGCCGGACCACGCGGTCGCGTATGCGATATCCGCGTCGCAGCTCCGAGACGACGGTGTCCTCGGGGTGGTCGGACGACTCTTCGTGGCCGATCGCCTCGTGCATCTTCGGGTCGAATCGTGCACCGACCGACTCGATTGGCTGCAGCCCGTGCGTGCCGAGCGCCTCCTCCAGCTTGCGCACGCTCAGCTCGAGACCCTTCACCCACGACTCGTCGATGCGCGCCGGCTTGTGCTCGAGCACGTTCTGGAGGTCGTCGAGGACCGGCAGCAGCCGGGAGATCAGCTCCGCGGATGCGTGCTGGATGGTTTCCAGCTGCTCCTGCCGCGCGCGCTTCTTGTAGTTGTCGAAGTCCGCGGCGAGGCGGAGGTACTTGTCCCTGGTCTCGGCAAGCTCGGACTCGAGCTCGGCGATCTTGCCCTGGTAGAGGGCCACGGTCGGGTCCGACTGTTGGCTCTCGGGCGACTCGTGGGAATGCTTGCGAGTGGTCATCGAACTCTAGATACCGCGTTCGCCACCGAGCTCAAACTCGTAGCTCAAGCTCCGAGCTCGGCCATCCGGTCGCTGGCGCCACGGGCGACGGCCTGGAGCCTGGCCACCGTCTGGCTGTAAGCCATGCGCGTAGGGCCGATCACTCCCAGCACACCTTTGAGGCGCTCGGAGGGTCCGTACGTCGTCAAGACGACAGCGCACCCCTGCAGCTGGCTCGACGCGTTCTCAGAGCCGATGACGATCTGCAGGTCGGACTGACCGATGAGCTGGCGCAGGAGCACGGTCAGGTAGCGGGTTTCCTCGAGAACCTCGAGCACCTGGGTCAGGCGTGAGGACTCGGCGAACTCGGGTTGCCGGAGCAGGTTGCGCACGCCGTCGTGGACGACCAGGCTCTCCGAACCTTTCTCGTACAGGTCAAGCACTGCGATCACTCGCCCCAGCAGCTCCTTCTCCAGCCCCAGGGGCGCCTGCTCGTAGTGGCGCCGCGCCTCATCGCTCGAGCGACCGGAGAGCGCGGAGTTGAGTCGCGCCGTCAGCTTTGTCAGCTGCGCCTGAGACGCGGCCTCCGTCGTGTTGACAACCTGCTGGCGGAGCAGGTTTCCCTCGAGCAGAAGGATGAGCAGTATCTCTTTCGGCTCGAGCGAGACGAGGTCGAGGTGCTTGACGCGCGCCAGGGACCCCTGCGGTGCGCTGGCCACGGATGCGTTCTGGGTCACCGAGGCCAGCGTCATCGCGACGCGCTCCACCATGCCCTGGACGTCGGCCGGCGCGGCGCGCATCGCATCGTCGATGAAGCTTTTGACCCGGTCCGGGATCGGTTCGAGGTCCATCAGGAAGTCGACAAAGTAGCGGTAGCCCGAGTCGGTCGGCACGCGTCCCGCGGACGTGTGCGGCTGGGTCAGGTAGCCCCGGTCGGTGAGCTCGGCGAGCTCGCTCCGGATCGTCGCCGACGAGAGGTTGACGAAGTAGCGGCTCTGCAGCGCCTGGGACCCGACAGGCACGGCGCTGGTCGTGAACTCGTGCACGACCGCCCGTAGGATCGATTGTTTTCGGTTTTCCATCTCGTTCAGCACTCTCCGTCCGAGAGTGCCAAATCAGGTTACAGCAGAAGGTCTAGCTGCCAGATGGTTTGGGCAGGGGTGCGGTGCAGCTCCCGTTCTTGCCGAGATCGCCCTGAGCGATGCCGCTCACGTACTTCCCGCCCTTCTTGGCGTGCGCGGCTTGCGAGACGTAGTAGCCGTGGTTGCACGGATGTCCGCCCGCTGCGGTCTTTTGCGACGACGACGCGACGGGTGGCGTCGAATGGGTGGCGGCCAGTTTCACGGCAAAAACGACGTCGGCTAGGACGAGCAGCGCGACAATCGCCGCCAAAATCGTCATCGCCGGAGTCAGCCCGCGCAGCACTGCCATCAGATGATTCAACGCCGGAAGGGGCGAAATCTGTCGCTAGAGAACTGCGAGCGCTATCTGGTTGTGCAGGTCCAGGCCCCGTCGGGTCGGAACGATGCGCCCGTCGATTTTCTGAACCAGCCCGTCACGCTGTAGGCGCCGCAGCTCT
>DATKFA010000112.1:0-3152 GCA_035511715.1 Candidatus Acidiferrum sp.
CTCGGCCGTCTGGCGTCAGTTCTCCATGGTCAGCGCCATCGGCGTCGCCTTCTTCGCCTACAGCGTCTCCCTCTTCCGCAAGTCCATCGCCGTCACCAAGTAACGAAGTGGAGAGCGACTCGGCCGCCTTCCAGCCGGGTCCGGGATCAAACGCCGTCATGGTCGTCGCCAGCCGCCGGGGGCGTGCGGCTCCCGCGCCGTGACGATCGCGTAATAGTATTCGTGGTAGGGCTGGCGGCCGGGCGCGCAAGTCTCTCGCGTGCTGGGCTGGCGCTGCGCAAGAAAAGCGCCTCGCCCGAATGTTCGCGCTGGAAGAGCCCAGTCGGTCGCGACGAGATCGACGCTTCTTCGCGGCACGCGACGTGCAGCCTTCGGGGAGTGTTCCGACGCGGCGCCCAAAGCTGAACGGGGCAAAGGGGAAGAGGACCATGGAGCTCAAGGGAACGAATTCGAGCGCGACCGGGGCGGCCAAGGGGATCGGCCAAGGCGCGGGCAAGGCCAGCACCCCTGCGCCACAAGGTTCGCAGTCGATCGCCGTGCTGCTCGCGGACGTCGACGGCACGGTGGTCACGAAGGACAAGGTGCTCACCGAGCGCGCGATCGGGGCCGTGAAGAAGCTGCGAGAGCAGGGCGTGATCTTCACCGTCACCAGCGGGCGCCCGCCGCGCGGGATGCGGATGCTCGTGGAGCCGCTGGGCCTGACGATGCCCATGGCGGCCTTCAACGGCGGCGCGATCGTCCTCCCCGATCTGTCGGTGCTGGACGAGCGGACGATCGCCGACTATCTCGTGCCGGCCCTCATCGAGACGATGGAGTCCCACGGGATCGACGTCTGGCTCTACAGCGCGACCGATTGGTACGTCCGCGACCGCAAGGCGCCGCGCGTGGATCGCGAGGCCTCGACGGTCCAGTTCGAGCCCACGGTGGTCGCCGCCTTCGACGACAAGGTCTGCACGGGGATCGTGAAGATCGTGGGCGCCAGCCTGGATCACGCGCGCGTCGAGGCGTGCGAGGCCGCCATCCAGCGAGAGTACGCGACCCAGGTCTCCGCCGCCCGGTCGCAGCCACACTACCTGGACGTCACCAGCCCCGCCGCCAACAAGGGGACGGTGATCGAACGGCTCTCGCGCTACCTGAAGGTTCCCCTGGCGCAGATCGCGACCATCGGCGACCAGCTGAACGACGTGTTGATGTTCGAGCGCAGCGGTCTCAGCATCGCGATGGGCAACGCCAGCGAGGAGGTGCAGCGCCAGGCGACGTGCGTGACGACCTCGTTCGCGGACGAGGGCTTCGCGAACGCCGTCGACAAGTACATTCTCCCGCGGGCTCAGGCCGCGACGGGCCCGGCCACCAAGGCCACGGGTCAGCTCCACCGCATGGGCCAGAGCCTCTGGCTCGACAACATCACGCGCGACCTACTGACCAGCGGCACGCTGGAGCGCTACGTGAGCGAGCTGTCGGTGACGGGGCTGACCTCGAACCCGACGATCTTCGAGCAGGCCATCAAGAACAGCACGGCCTACGACGCCACGATTCGTCAGAAGCTCAAGGAGGGGCGCTCGGCCGAGGCGCTGTTCTTCGAGATCGCCCTCGAGGATCTGACGCGCGCGGCGGACGTGTTCCGACCCATCTACGACCGGACCAACGGAGTGGACGGATGGGTCTCGCTGGAGGTGTCACCGCTGCTCGCTTACGACGCGACGGGGACGATCGCCGCCGCCAAGGAGCTCTTCGCGCGCGCCAATCGCCCGAACCTGATGATCAAGATACCGGGGACGCGGGAAGGTTTGCCAGCCATCGAAGAGGCCATCTTCGCCGGCATCCCCATCAACGTGACCCTGCTGTTCTCGCGCGAGCACTACTTCGGGGCGGCGGACGCGTTCATGCGCGGCATCGAGCGACGCCTGGACGCCGGGCTGAAGCCCGACATCGCGTCGGTGGCCTCCGTGTTCGTCAGCCGGTGGGACACCGCCGTCAAGGACAAGGTGCCCGAGGGGATGCGCAACCAGCTGGCGCTGGCCGTCTCCAGGCGGACTTACAAGGCCTATCGGTCGCTGCTCAGCTCTCTGCGGTGGCAGCGCATCTACAACGCGGGCGCCAGGCCGCAGCGGTTGCTGTGGGCCAGCACCGGCGTCAAGGATCCGAACGTTCCGGACGTGATGTACATCCGAGGCCTGGCGGCCCCGTTCACCGTCAACACGATGCCGGAGGGGACGCTCAAGGCGCTCGCCGACCACGGCGACGTCCCGACGATCATGCGGGCGGACGGCGGGGACTGCGAGCAGGTGCTGACGAGATTCGCCGCGGTGGGCGTCGACGTGCACGCGCTCGCCGAGCAGCTCCAGAAGGACGGCGCCGCTTCGTTCGTCAAGTCCTGGAACAGTCTGATGGCCGTTATCTCCTCGAAGAGCGCGGCCCTCAAATGACCGCAACGCTCACCACGCGTCGGGCCTGGAAGGCGCTGGTTGCCCACCACGAACAGATGGGGAACGTGCATCTGCGCACGCTGTTCGCGGAGGATCCGGCGCGTGGTGAGCGGCTGACGGCGGAGGCCGCTGGCATCTTTCTCGACTACTCGAAGAACCGCGTCACGGACGAGACGCTGAAGTTGCTTGTCGAGCTCGCGGAGGAATGCGGGCTTCGCGAGCGCATCGACGCCATGTTCCGGGGCGACCACATCAACGTCACGGAAGACCGCGCGGTCCTCCACGTCGCCCTGCGCGCGCCGCGAACGGCCTTCATGCTCGTGGACGGGGTGAACGTCGTGCCCCAGGTGAGCGCCGTGCTCGACAAGATGGCCGACTTCTGCGAGCGGGTGCGGAGCGGCGCGTGGAAGGGCCACACCGGCAAGCCCATCAGCAACGTGGTCAACATCGGCATCGGCGGCTCCGACCTGGGACCGGTCATGGCCTACGAGGCGCTCCGGCACTACAGCGACCGGGCGCTGACGTTCCGGTTCGTGTCGAACGTCGACGGGACCGACCTGGTTGAAGCGACCCGCGATCTCGATCCGGCGGAGACCCTGTTCATCGTCACATCGAAGACCTTCACGACGACGGAGACGATGACCAACGCGCACAGCGCGCGCTCCTGGTCGCTGCGGGCCCTGGGCAACGAACCCAAGGCTGTGGCCCGACACTTCGTCGCGGTCT
>DATKFA010000113.1:0-3387 GCA_035511715.1 Candidatus Acidiferrum sp.
TGCGATGACCGCGGACTGGGCGCGCGTGCCGTACGAGGTGCTGGCGCGGATCAGCAACCGGATCGTCAATGAGGTGAAGGGCGTCAACCGGGTGGTGTTCGACATCACGAGCAAGCCGCCCGGCACCATCGAGTGGGAGTAGCCCGCGAGCAGATTTGGCGCGGTTGGCGCCAAACGGATCGATCGCACTTTCAATTAGGGGGCGTTTGACGCCAAACGCGCGGAATCCGAACCGATGAAAGTCCTCGTGGTTGGATCGGGGGCGCGTGAGCACGCGCTGGTTTGGAAGTGCGTCCAGTCCGACCTCGTCGAGCGTGTCTACTGCGCGCCGGGCAACGGCGGCACCGGCGGCATGGCCCGTAACATCCCGATCGGCGCGGGCGACGTCGTGCGCCTGGTCGACTTCGCCAAGCGCGAGCGCCTGGGCTTGATCGTCCTCGGACCTGAGGCCGCGGTCGACGCAGGCGTCGGCGACGCACTCAGGCACGCAGGTTTCAACGTCTTCGGGCCGAGTCGCGGGGCGGGGCGCATCGAGTCGAGCAAGGCGTTCGCGAAGAACCTGATGCGACGCGCCGGCATCCCCACCGCGGACTTCGAGGTGTTCACCCAACCTGCGCCTGCCAGAGAGTGGGCGCGCCGCCATGACGGCCGAGTCGCGGTGAAAGCCGACGGACTGGCCCGCGGCAAGGGCGTGATCGTCTGCGCCGGCGTCAAGGAGTCGGACGCGGCGATCGACGCGATGCTCGTGGAGCAGCGCTTCGGCCGCAGCGGCGCCACCGTCGTGGTCGAGGAACGTCTCGAGGGGCCGGAGCTCTCGGTCCATGCCATCACGGACGGCACGGACGTCATCGCGCTGGCTCCGGCACGCGACTACAAGCGCGCACACGAGGGGGACAGGGGCGCCAACACCGGCGGCATG
Organism: Candidatus Acidiferrum sp.; assembly: GCA_035511715.1. Lineage (GTDB taxonomy): Bacteria > Chloroflexota > Dormibacteria > Dormibacterales > Dormibacteraceae > 40CM-4-65-16. The sequence continues at coordinate 920 of DATKFA010000113.1, forward strand.
GGCGCGTACTCCCCACCGATACGCGTCGATGACGCACTCGTGGCGGAGGTGGTCGATCGCGTCATTCGGCCGGCGGTCAACGCGCTCAAGGAGTCAGGAGATGAGTTTCGCGGCGTGGTCTACGCGGGCTTGATGCTGACCGCTGACGGCATGCGCGCGCTCGAGTTCAACGCGCGCTTCGGCGACCCCGAGGCCGAGGTCGTCCTGCCTCGGCTGCAGAGCGACTTCGTGGCCCTGGCGCTGGCGGCCGCCAAGGGCGGCATCGCGGATCACCCAGACCTTCGCTGGAGCCCGCAGGCGTGCGTCGGGGTCGTGGTCGCGTCGGGCGGCTACCCCGACGAGGCGTCGATGAAGCTCGGACAGCGCATCCAGGGACTGGCCGAGATGCCGCCGGGAGCGCTCATATTCCACGCCGGCACACGGTTCGAGCCGGGGACCGGCCTGGTCACCGACGGCGGCCGGGTGGTCACGTCCGTCGCCCTGGGTGACACGGTGGCGCAGGCCCGCGAGACCGCCCTTGCCGGCGCTCGACAGGTACGATTCGAAGGAGCTTTCCACCGATCGGACATTGCTCTGGAGGCTGTTGATTAGATGCCGGTGGTAGGAGTCATCCTCGGCTCCAAGTCAGACCTGCCGTTGATGGAGTCGTGCGTCAAAGTCCTGGAGGATCTTGGATTGACGCACGAGGTCAAGGTGTGCTCGGCGCACCGCAACCCGCGCGGCGTGATGGAGTGGGCGACGACTGCGCGCGAGCGCGGATTGAAAGTGGTGATCGCCGCGGCCGGCGGCGCCGCGCACCTCCCCGGAGTCGTGGCCGCGTGGACGGACCTTCCCGTCATCGGCGTTCCGGTGCCAACGCAGCACCTCGGCGGCCTCGACTCGCTGTACTCGATAGTGCAGATGCCGGCCGGCATTCCGGTCGCGACTGTGGCGATCGGCGAGGCCGGCGCGAAAAACGCGGCGTGGCTCGCGGCGCGGATCGTCGGCCTGTCTGACAGCGCGGTGGAGTCGACGCACGCTGAGAAACGCGCGGCCCTCGCGGTCTAGTGGCGAAGAAGAAGGCACGCGTTCGTCTCGTCGACACGACGTTCCGTGACGCGCAGCAGTCGCTCCTGGGCGGCTACCTGCGCACCGAGGAGATCGTGCCGATCGCGGCGGAGATGGACTCGATCGGTTTCACCGCGATGGAGGCGTTCGGCGGCGCCACGTTCGAGACCCAGCTGATCATCCGTGAAGACCCCTGGGAGTTCCTTCGCAAGCTCAACAAGGCGACGCCGAACACCCCGATCCAGGCGCTGATCCGCGGCCAGAACCTGGTCTCCAAGCGCAACTTCGCCGACGACGTAGTCCAGCTGTTCATCAAGCACGCGGCCAGGAGCGGCGTCGACGTCTTCCGCGTCTTCGACCCGCTCAACGACCTGCGCAACATGGAAGCGTCGATCGCGGCCGCGCTCAAGACCAGGAAGAAGGTGCAGGGCACGCTGTGCTACGCGATGTCGCCCGCGCACAACCTCGAGCTGTGGAGTTCGATCGCCAAAGGCCTGGTCAACATGGGCTGCCACGAGATCGTGATCAAGGACACGTCCGGCCTGCTCAGCCCGCAGGCGACGTGGGAGCTGGTCACCGCGCTCAAGCAGATGGTCAAGGTGCCGATCGACGTGCACTCGCACTGCTCGAGCGGCATGGCGCCGATGGCCTACATGGCCGCGGTCGAGGCGGGCGCCGACGTGCTTGACGTCGCGATGTCGCCGCTCGCGTGGGGCGCGTCGCAGCCCGCGGCCGAGAGCGTCGTCGCGGCCCTGCACGGCGGCGAGTACGACACAGGCCTCGAGCTCGACAACATGTGGGATGCGCAGCGCGACGTGGAGGAGCTGAAGCGGCGGCACATCGAGCATCTGAACCCGCTGGCCGACCGCGTCGACGCCAGCATCCTCCGCTACCAGATGCCGGGTTTCATGCTCGAGGACATCTTCAGGGAGCTCAACGCGCAGGACGCGACGGGCCGCATGGACGAGGCGCTCGCCGAGGTGACGCGGGTCCGGAAAGACCTCGGCTATCCGCCGCTCGTGGCCCCGATCCGGCAGATGATCGCGACCCAGGCCGTCTACAACGTGATCGGCGGCGAGCGCTACGCCACCGTCACACAGGAGCTGAAGGACTACCTCCAGGGCTTGTATGGCAGGCCGCCGGTGCCCGCCGACCACGAGCTGCGCCGGCTGGTGCTGGGTCGCGAGGAGCCGATCACGATCCGGCCCGCGGACCTGCTCGAGCCGCAGGTCGAGGCGGCGCGCCAGCAGGTGCGCAAGCTCGGTTTCGAACCGACCGACGATCTCGTGCTGATCCATCTGATGTTCCCGCAGCTCGCGGCCGACTACGCGCGTGGCCCGCAACCGCCGGCGAGCAACGACGGCGCCAGGCCGGTCGAGGTGAAGCCTGCCGAGGCCGAGGTCGTGCCGGTCGCGGCTGCG
>DATKFA010000114.1:0-6339 GCA_035511715.1 Candidatus Acidiferrum sp.
TGGGCGCATAGCCGAGCACTCGCGGTCGATCGGAGGCGGCGAGACGGTCGCGTACTCGACGGTGATGTTTTCGCGACGCGACATGGCCACGGACATCCAGGCGCTGCTCTACCAGTACAGGCAGTCCGCGATCCTCCTGCGTCCCACGCTGCTCCCGACGCCGCCGGCCGGCCTGGAGTTCGAGGACGTTACGACCGTGATCGAGCTGGAGGACGCCACCACGCCGATCGTGTCCGAGCCATGATGTTGTTTCGGCGGCTCTTCTCGCCCCCTCCCAGGCCACAGCTGCTGGGTACCCGCGTCACGGACCCGGCACTGGAGGTGAACGCCGCGGCCATTCTTGCCTCGGTAAATACGATCAAGGCTGTTGTGGGTCAATTCTCTCTCGCGTCCACAGTGCAGGCACTGGACGCGATCAACGTGAGCCTGCTCGCCCAGACGACAGTTCTGCAGAAGATCGCGGACGCGCTGGTCCTGGAGTCCCCGTCCGTCGGCAGGTTCGATCCGCCGCCGGATCTCGTGAAGTTCATCCCTGTGGAGGTTATGATGAGTGTTATGCAGTTGGAAGTTGGTCAGACTGCTGTTGGTAAGTTGACTTTTGACGAGACCACAGCGCCGGCAGATGGAGCTGTCGTCAGCGACACGCCGACCGTCGCGACCATCGTGCTGGCGCCTGACAAAATGACCTGGACGTGCGTCGCGATGGCCGTCGGCGTAGCGAACATCTCGTACACCGGTATTAGCGCTCCTCCCGACGTAGGTCCCGCAATCGTGCCGAATATGGTCGTCACGGTAATCGCGGTTCCCGTCGCCGAGCACGGTGACTTTGATCCGACCCACGCGGTGATCACGGGACCGTGAACAGGTACGTCGCGATGGCGCTCACGGCGCTGGTCAGCTTAGTGGGCATCGCCGGAGGGGCCTACCTCTCGGTGGCTTCGGCCGGAGAGCCCACGAAGACGCAGGTCATCGGGGCGATAGTCACGGGACTCGTGGCAGCGGCTAAGGCCGCGCAGGACCTGATGACCGCACCACCGCCGTGATCACTGCTCACCTCGTCGGCGACAGGGAGCTGATCACACGGCTCAGCGCGATGCCGGACGCAGTCCAGTCTGGCGTCGCGCGCGCCGTGACGCGGTTAGCGCTGGAGCTGGAGGCGCTCGTCAAGCGGAAGCTCTCCGGCGAGGTGCTCAGGGTACGCACCGGCGTGCTTAGGTCGTCCGTCCACAACCGGGTGGACCGAACCTCGACGGGTGTAACGGCGACCGTTGGTACTAACGTCGCGTACGCGCGTGTGCATGAATTCGGCGTGCCACACTCCTGGGAGATCAGGCCGCGGGCTGCCCGCGCTTTGGCATTCGAGGTCGGCGGCCGGACGGTGTTCGCGGCGCACGTGACGCACCCGCCACTGCCGGAGCGCAGCTTCCTGCGCTCCGCTCTGCGCGAGATGGAGCCGCGCATCCGCAGCGAGCTGGAGACAGCGGTGACGCAGGCTACGAGGGGTCCACGATGAGCGACGATACCAAGAGCGAGCCTAGGCCGCCGCGGCCCGACGCCACCGAGGCGCAGGAGGCAGCGGAGACCCGAGCGCGGGAGACAATCAGGGATCTCGATGCAGGTCTCGTTACGCGGCGCAGTGCGGTCGAAGTGAAGCGCGCGGCGAAGCGTGCCATAGGCGGCCACGACTTGAGCCGGGGCCTGGGTAATATCAAGCCTTGGCCATAGTCCGAGAGGCGATCTATGGCGCGCTGTGGAGGCTGGCTAGCGAGGCGGCGTCGTTTGCGACCGCGAACCGGCGTCTGCGCCACTGGTCCGACGTGTCACCGGCGGAGCAGCCGGCGCTGTTCATGAGCCAGAAGAGGCAGCGCGGTACCACGCACCAGGGTGCCGTCAACCTGCCGGTGGTCTGGACGCTGCTGGCTGACTTCTACATCTACGTCCACTCGTCGGACCCGGCCCTGTCGCCAGCTATCCTGCTCAACCCGCTGATCGACGCGATCGAGTTGGCGCTCGCGCCGGACCCCGGCACCGGGGTCCAGGATCTGGGGCTGCCGCAGATGGTCCGGCACGTGCGGATAGTCGGCGAGGTCGAGACTGCCGAGGGAGTGCTCGGCGATCAGGAGATGGCGATCATCCCGGTGGAGATACTCTGCGTCTGACGACGCGATAGGAGGTTGAAGTGACTCAGCTCAGCTTCGGGCCGGGCGTCATGTACGGCGAGCGTGTCGATACGACCGGATCGGGCATAGGTCCGCGCCAGTTCGGCCTGATGCAGGACGTGGACATCACGTTCTCGTATACGGACAAGCCGCTCTACGGCCAGCAGCAGTTCCCAGCTGCTCTGGCCCGCGGGCAGGGCAAGATCACGGGTAAGGCGAAGCTCGCCCAGATCAACGTGCTGCTCTACAGCGATCTGTTTTTCGGCCTGACTCCGACGATCGGGTCGTCGCAGACGGTGTCGCAGGACGAGGCGTTGACGATCCCGGCGACGCCACCGTTCACGGTTACCGTGAGCCACGCAGCGGCCTACCTGCAGGATCTGGGGGTGTGGAACGCGATCACTGGGGATCGCTTCAACAGGGTGACCACGCCGTCGGCGAGTCTCCAGTACTCGGTTAATCCGGCCACGGGCGTCTACACATTCTCGTCGGCCGATCAGTCCGTCGCGGTTAGGATCAGCTACGTCTACAACCAACCAACGACCGGGGCGAGCGTGCTGCTGACCAACCAGGTGCAGGGCTACACGCCGGCCTTCCAGTGCACCATATTTCAGAAGATCAGCCCGACGGTGCCGGGCGCGCCGCAGAATGTGAGCCTGCCGTGGGCCCTCATGTTGTATGCGTGCGTATCGAATTCGTTCAGCATTCCGACGTCGCAGGATAATTGGACTTTGAATGCCTTTGACTTCTCGGCGTTCGCCAATGCGTCCGGGAACATCGGCCTCTACAACGCGGTGAGCCAGTGATGATCGGCGTTAAGGTGCAGATGGGTGGTATTGAGTATATGGTGCCGCCATTGACGCTTGGTCAGCTCCGTCGGCTGGAGCCGAAGATCCGCGCGATGAGCGATCTACCGCCGGATGCGGGTGGCATATCGACCGAACAGATTGACGCGATAGGAGAGATAGTCTCTACCGCGCTGAGCCGGAACTATCCTGACATGACTCCTGAGAGGGTGCTTGAGCTCATCGACGTCGCGAACGCGCGCGAGGTCATCCTGGCAGTGCTGACCGGTGCAGGTCTAAAGCCGGGGGAAGCCGAGGCGGTGACGAGGCCCAATGGGGCGATCTCTACGGACTCCTCGCCACCGCCTGTGGATACCCATACCCCGTGATCGACGAGATGACGGTGTTCGACGCGGAGGAGCTGTGCTCCTACTGGAGCCGGCATCCGCCGACCCACGTACTGGTCGCGGCGTTCCTTGGTGTTAGATCCAACGAGCCTGCGAACGAGGTTCGACAGCCCCAGCCGGATCGGCCGGTGCCGGTTAGCTTCGCGATGGCCGGCATGCCCGGCATGGCGGCGGCGGTTGAGCTCAACGTACCGCCGCCGATCTTCGACGCCACCGAGCTGATGGCGCTGAGGCCTGATTAACGTGCCAGCTGGCTGCGACGGATGCTCGCTCTGCTGCCGCCTGCTCTCGGTTGTGGAGATCGACAAGCCCGCCGGTGCTTGGTGCCGCGCGGTGGAGTGGACTCGCGCTGGCGGCCGGTGCAAGGTCCACCCCGAGCGGCCGGACGCGTGCCGCACGTTCGAGTGCATCTGGCTGCAGAGCCAGGTCCGCACCCCGACCAACGGCTTCCCGCCCGGTCAGGTGCTGCCGCCGCAGATGCGCCCCGACCGGTGCGGCGTGGTCTTCGCCCAGGAGGCGTACCTGAACGGGCCGGTCGACCCGGACAATCGGAAGATGGTGCTGTTCGTCGACCCTAACCATCCGTTCGCGTGGCGCGAGCCGGGGCCGATGGCCCAGATCAACGGGTTCCTCGCCCGTGGCGGCACCGTAGAGGTCAACGTTGGCTCGGACCAGGTCACGCTCAGGCGTGGGACCGGTAGGGTCGTCGTCGAGCGCAGCGAGCCGTACTACGGCATGCTGAGGAGGGAGGTGAAGTTCCCGGAGCTGCCTGGGATGACGCTCGACGCCGACGAGCTGATGAGGAGGCGACCCGGTGGCTGAGGAACTCCAAGTAAGATTTGGAGCCGAGACCGCCGGCTACCTGGCCGGCGCCCAGGAGGTCAAGTCCGCGACCATGAGCCTGGTTCAGGACTTGAACGCGGCATTCGCTCACTCCGCCGAGGCGATCCGCCTCCCGCTCGACGCGCTGGCGATGATGAAGTCCAGCCTGCGCGAGACGGCCGAGGTGGCCGGCGTGGTATTCGCATTCGAGAAGCTCAAGGAGTTCGCCGAAAGCATGGCTGAGCTCGGCGAGAAGACTCTGAACAGTGCCTACATCTTAGGGCTGTCGGTTGAGGAGTACGCGAGGCTCTCTGGTGCCATTCGAATCTTCGGTGGGGATGCCGATGCTGTGCAGCGTCCACTTGAGCGATTGGCGCTCAACATACAGAGGGTAGCCGAGGGCAATAAGACCGCCGTTGCGGCGTTCCACAACCTAGGTGTCTCGACGGAGGAGGTAAAGACCAAGGGCGACAACCTGGTCACGTTCTTTACTTCAGTGATCCAGCACTACGCCGAACTGGAGCCTGCGGCGCGCAACATAGGCATACTGCACGAGGTGGCTGGCCGCGGCGTCGACCGCTTCGCTGGCGCGATGAGGCACGGTGTTGTGGCTTTTCAGGAGGCGATGCACGCGTCAGATGAGTACGCGGCGGCGATAAAGAAAAACGCTGATGGGATGGATGAGACCGCTGAGAAGACGAATAAGCTCGGCCTAGACCTGTCGACGCTGGCCGTTCAGGGTTTCGGCACGTTGAAACCGCTGATCGATGGAACGATCAGTGCGTTGGATGGTCTCGTGAGGTCCATGACAACCGCGATCGGCTGGGTCGGAAAGATCGCCACGGCGGTGGGGAATGCGGCGGCCGATTTCATCCACTGGACTAACGCGATACTCGGCGTCAGCCAGGCGCTCGACGCGACCTCCGAGGCGGCCGAACGGAACCGGCAGCGCCGCGGCCTGGGCACCGAGGACTACGGCTACGCTGACATCCCTCCAGTGACCGTGACCGGAACCAGGAAGGCCGGAACGGAGAGCAGCGCCGGTGGCGGCAAGAAGGGCTCCGACGACCGCATGTCGGTCTGGCGTGACGAGTTGCGCCAGAGGCTGGAAGCCGAGGGTAACTTTTTCAATGACAGCAAGGCCGAGGAGCTGGCCTTCTGGCAGCAGAAGCTCGCGACGATATCTTCGGGCTCGCAGAACGACCTAAAGCTGCGACGCGAGGTCAACGCACAGATATTCGCCCTGGAGAAGGGGCTGGCGCATCAGACCGAGCAGGACGCAATAGAGGAGCAGACCTACAAGGCGCGGGTCGCTGACGTCGAGTACGCTGGAAAGAAGGCGCACCTGGACGCCGAGGTCAAGCTCGGCAGGATGAGCGCTGACGAGGCCATCGCTCAGGAGAAGATGCTCCTCGACGAGAAGCAGGCGCTCGACGAGGGGTACTTCAACGCCAAGCTGGCCGCCGCCGAGAAGGACTCCCGGACGTCAAAGAAGATCCTGGAGGAGGAGTACCTCGCTTACCAGGAGTACACGAACAAGCTCCAGGCGCTCGACGACAAGCTGGCCGAGGAGCAGAAGAGGGCTGCCGACAAGGCTGCTCGACCGTTCATCCAGGGATTCGACCAGATAGGTTCGTCGTTTGACTCGCTGATCACAGGGATGATCACGCACACATCTACGCTCCGGCAGGGTCTAAAGAGGCTCTGGGACACGATCCTGGGCGACTTCATCAAGATGATCAGCGAGATGGTTAGTCGCTGGGCTGCAGCGAAGTTAATGGACATGGGCTTTGGAGCCGCCGCGGGTCCCGGCGCTGGCCTGGGCAGCGTGCTAGGCTCAGGATTCAGCAGCCTGTTCGGTGGGGGCTTGGGTGGCCTGTTTGGCGGTGGTGGTGGTTTGCTGTCGTGGGGCGAATCTATTCCGTTTATGCTGCCCCTTGCCGAGCGCGGCTGGGTGGTTCCGAGCTTCCAAAGCGGCGGCATAGTGGGGCAGCTCCACTCCCGCGAGATGGTGCTGCCGGCCGACATCAGCGAGGGCATGCAAGGGATCATCCGCCGCGGCGGCACCGGGGGGACGATCAACATCCACGCCATAGACACTCAGGCCGGCGCGCAGTTCCTGATGAACAACCGCAGCACCATTGGCCAGGCGTTCCGCCAGGCCAG
>DATKFA010000115.1:0-2087 GCA_035511715.1 Candidatus Acidiferrum sp.
CTCTCGGTCATGGATCGTGATGCGGCGCTGGTCGACTTCGACGCGGCGCGCAAGGAATGGGAGGACGCCTTCCAGCGCGTCCCGGACCGCGCGCTGACCTACCTGAAGCCGGGGGACGACTACTCGCTCGGCGGCCTGCAGGTGCACGTCAACTGGGTGCTCGCGCACTATCGTCGGGTGCTCGACGGCATCGTGCGCGCGCGCTTCCAGCAGATCGGACCGCAGGATCCCGCCGGCGCCGAGGCAAGGGCGCTGGAGGGCGCGCGCCGGGGACTGACGCCGCCCGAGCGGCGCAGGTCGCTCGATGAGATGGCGCAGCTCCACGCAGCGGTGCGCGCCGCCGGGCGCCAGATGCCGGCCGCCGACTTCACGCGCAAGGCGCAGGTCGTCTACGCCGATGGCGAGGACCCGTACCCGACCTGCGCCGAGGACATCGTCGGCTGGCTGCGCGAGCACTACCGCGAGCACGTGGAGCAGAGCGGAGACCTGATCGAGGAGTGGAGGTCGTCGGCTAAGGCAGCCGATTGATCCACGCCGCGGTGGCGTATTTCGTCGCGACGAGGCGGTGCGCCTGGTCGAGCTCCCACGTCAACAGGCGCGTTTCCTGGGCGTGGAATTCGTGGGCGAAGGAATCGGTCATCCTCCGGGCCACCTCCCCGCAGGAGAGGTCGGTGAACCAGGAGAGGGGCGAGACGGATTTTTCGGCGCTGCGCACGCCCCGCTGGGAGATGCTGGAGCGCCCGATCCGGATGAGACGGGGCAGCAGGTCCTGGTCCATGGCGTGCGCGATCGTCGTGTGGTGGAGGACGAAGCCGCGCCGCCGCGCTTGCGCCGCCCCGGCGATCTTCCCGCGCGGCGAGATGATGTCGTTGATCTCGCGATAGGACGCCGGCACGCCCAAGTCGCGAAACGCGCTCACCGCCCAGTCGTCGAGGACTGCGTACGACTTGCGGAAGCTGATCCCCGCCACCATCGACTCCGGCAGGTACATCGAGTACGTGATCGTGCGGTCGGGCTCGCACAGCATCGTGCCGCCGCCGCTCATGCGCCGCGTCACCTCGAAGCCGAGCTCCTTCGCGGCAGCAGAGTCGACCTCGTTCATGACCGACTGATGCGAGCCGATGACCAGGGCGCAGTCGATCCATCGCCACATGCGCATGGTGGGCGGTCTGCGTCCCGCAATCACCTGGTCGAGCAGCACCTCGTCGAGCGCCATGTGCATGTGCGCCGGGTACGGTGAATACGCGATCACCTCCCACGTCGCGTCCCGCAGGTCGAGCGCCATCGCTCTGCCAGTATTCCTGATGGGGATGGATCACAAGAACGCTGCGACCGCACTCGTTCCCCGCGCAACCTTCACAAGGATGGTCGAGCAGAAATGACCACGAATCCGAGCCCCATCAAGCACGTCGTGATCATCGTCAAGGAGAACCACGGATACGACAACTACTTCGGCGCCTATCCGGGGGGCAACGGCGTGACGCTGCCCGCCGGCCCGAATCCCCCGCCGCACGACCCCGATCATCGCCACGCCGCCTGGTTGACGCGCGACCAGACCGCGCCCCGCGTAGCGTTTCCGCAGAGCGACATCCCGCACTACTGGGGCTACGCGGACCAGTTCACTCTGTGCGACAACTACTTCACCGACGTGGCCGGTCCTTCCACTCCGAACCACCTGATGTTGATCACGGCCGACTCGAGGCTCATCGACAATCCGTCGACGAATTACCGCAAGCATCCGGGTCCGCCCGTCTACGACCAGCCTTCGCTGCCATCACAGCTCGATACCGCGGGCCTCTCCTGGGGCAACTACAACGGCTACGCCTTCGAGTTCATCAAATACACGGCGGGCAAGAAGAAGGCGTGGCAGCAGCTCGCCGCCGATGCGTCGGGGGGCAAGCTTCCCACCGTTTCCTGGCTCTACTCCGACGAGGTCGAGAGCGAGCACCCCGCCGACACGGCGACGCAGCGCGCGGCCAACATGGGTGACGTGAGCAAGGGCAGCCAGTGGACCGTGAGCCAGGTCCAGGCGATCGTGGCTGCAGGCCTGTGGCCGCAGGTCGCGATCTTCATCACGTGGGACGACT
>DATKFA010000116.1:0-30294 GCA_035511715.1 Candidatus Acidiferrum sp.
GTCGCCGCCTGGCCGGCGCCCGACGCCCCATCGTCGAACGCCCACGAGAAGGTGTAGGGCGGTAGGCCCCCGCTCGCGGAGGCGCTGAACGCGACCTGAAGAGGCGCTCCGCCGGAGGTCGGCGTGGCGCTGCTCGTCACGCTGAGGCCGGGATACACCGTGACCTGCACCGAAGACTGCGCCTTGGCTCCGCGGCTGTCGGTCACCACCACCGCCGCCGTGTAGGTGCCGGCTGCGTTGTAGGTGTGGTTGACGGAGCTGGTCGTCGCGCTCGATCCGTCCCCGAGATTCCATGCGTACGTGTAGGGGGCGACCCCGCCCGTCACGGCCGCGGTGATCGTGGCCGGTAGAGGCGCGTCGCCGGTCGAGACGGTCGAGGAAGCAGTCGCCGCGAGCGGTCCCGGAGCGACATTGACCGTCAAGGCCGTGGCCGCCGCTGTCGCGCCGTTGGCGTCACCGACCGTCAGGGTGGCGGTGAACGTTCCAGGCGCCGAGTACGTGTGCTGCGGGCTCTGCTCGCTCGAGGTCACGCCGTCACCGAAGCTCCAGGTGAAGGTGTAGGGCGCCTTGCCGCCGGATTGGGTTCCGCTGAATGTGACCGGCAGCGGCGCGGTGCCGCTCGAGGGCGAGACCGAGCTGCCGGCCGTCAAGGCCGGCGAGACCTGGATGGTCGCACTGGCGATCGCACTGTTGTGCTGGCCGTCAGTGACCGTCAGGGTGGCGACGTAGGTGCCAGCCGAGGCGTAGACGTGGGTCGGGTTCTGGGAGCTCGAGCTGGATCCGTCGCCCAGGCCCCATATATAGGTATAGGGGGCGGTTCCGCCGGAGGCCGAGCCGAAGAACGCGACGGTCACGGGTGCGTCACCCGCCTGAGGGACAGCCCCGGCCGTCGCTGCGAGAGGACCAGACACCGTGATGGGACCGGCGTTCGCGACCGCGGTCTTCCCCACGGCATCGGTGACCGTCAGCGTGACCGTAAACGATCCGGCCGCCGCGTACGTGTGTGACGGGTTCTGGATAACCGAGTTGGCGCCGTCCCCGAAGCTCCACGAGTAGGAGTACGGTGCGATGCCGCTGGACGCTGAGCCGGTGAAGGTCACGGGAAGCGGAGCGCTGCCGGCGAGCGGCGAGGCTTGCGCCGACGCCAGCGGGGCTGGGTTGACAGTGATCACGACGCTGGCCGAGGCGCTCCGCCCGGCGGCGTCCGTGGCGGTGAACACCACGGTGTAGGTTCCCGCAGCGGCGTAGACGTGACTCGGATTCTGGACGCCGTGAGACGTGGCTCCGTCGCCGAAGCTCCACGAGTACGTGAAGGTTGGTGTGCCGCTCGTTGCGTTGCCGGTGAAGTTGACTGTCTGTGGAGCGTCGCCGTTGGTGATGCTCGCGGAAGCTGTCGCCTGAGGCGCGGGGTTGACGGTGACTGCGACGGTGGCGTTGGCCATGTGGCCGGTGACATCGAGCACCGTGAGCTGTGCGACGTAGCCGCCGACCGCGGTGTATGTGTGGCTGGGGCTGGCGGCGCTCGAGGTGCCGCCATCACCGAAGTCCCACGTGTACGTGAATGGAGACGTCCCCCCCACGACCGTCGGGTTGAAGGCGATGGTTGCGGGCGCGTCGCTGATCGAGGGGTTGGCGGCGATGATGAGCGAGGGATCGGCCGCGACCGAGATGGTGACCGATGACTTGCCGGTCGCACCGGCGCCGTCGGTGACGGTCAGCGTCGCGGTGAAGTTCCCCGCGACCGTGTAGGTGTGCGTCGGATTCTGGACCGTCGACGAGGTGGAGTCGCCGAACGACCATGCATAGCTGTAAGAGCCGGCTCCGCCGCTTGCCGAACCGGTGAAGTTGACGGTGACGGGCACGTCTCCGAAGGTCGGATTCCCCGCAGCGGAGGCGACCAGTGTCGAGTGGACCGTGATGGTCGCGGTCGAAGCCATCGCCTGGGTGCCATGGCTGTCGGTGACGATCAATGCAGGCGTGAAGGAGCCTGCGCCGCTGAACGTGTCGCTCGGGCTCTGCGCGCTGGAGCTCGATCCGTCACCGAAGTTCCACGAGTAGGTGTAGGGCGCGACGCCACCGCTGGCGCTGCCGGTGAAGTTGACGGCGAGCGGAGCGGTGCCCGACGTCGTGCTCGCCGAAGCGCTCGCTGTGAGCGCAGGCGATGGCGAGGGCGAAGGTGAAGGGCTCGGCGTCGGTGTCGGCGACGGTGTAGGCGTCGCTGACGGCGTCGGTGGTGGTGACGGCGGTGGCGAGCCCGACCCGTTGATGGGCAGGGCGTTGATCGCCTGCAGGGCCGCCACGTTGCCGGACTGCGTCGTCACGCTCCCGCCGAGGTAGTCCCACGCGAACACCCAGTAGCCGATCGCTCCGGAGTTCTGCCAGTGGGCGAACTGCGCCTGGATTTCGGCAGGCGTCGGCCATCGCCACGGGCTGGCGCTGAAGTCCTGGATTCCGAACTCCCAGTTCTGCAGGCCGGCGGCGTGGATCTGTTGTACGGCGCTGTCGATCGCCGAGTAGTCGCACGGACCTGACTGGCAGGGATAGACATCGAAGGCCAGGATGTCCACCGAGCCGGCCATCGGGATGTTGGGCAGGACGGGGTTGCCGACCTGGAACTGGTCATCGAAGGTCCATGTCTTCGCAGTCGGATCCACAGCGTGTACCGCCTGGGTCATCGACGTATAGGCGGGCGCCGCGACGCATCCGTTGGCGGTGGGCTCGTCGCCAACCATGTAGCGCAGACCTGGATGTCCGGCGGCAACGTTGGCCTGGACCAGGGCCTGGATCGCCGCGTTGGTCATGGTCTGGGTGCACGTCGTGTTGCTGTACGCATCGACCCAGACCATGCCGGTGAGCCCGGCCGCAGCCTGCGCAACGCCATTGTCCTGGACGCCGCCGTCCGTCGCGGCATTGAATCCCGCGGCATGCATGGCCGACCAGTCAGTCGACGCGAATCGCACGATGCCGCGCGTTCCTGACGAAGGCCCCGGCGTGGGAGGCGGTGTCGGGCTCGGTGTCGCCGACGGCGATGGTGTTGGAGGAGGAGTCGGCGTTGGTGTGGGGGTTGGCTTCGGAGTAGGCGTGGGTGTGGGAGTTGGCGTTGGTGTCGGCGAGGGGCTCGGGGGCGGCGGAGGTGGAGGTGCCGCCCCCGTGAGCAGAGGAAGGATGTCGCCTACAGTTCCGCCCTCGGCGGGCACATTCGAGTCCGCAGAGTGACCGAGCAGACCGACCCCGTAAGCCTCTTCCAGGCCGCGGAGCACGCCGTAGTGGCTGGCCGGTCCGATCGTCACGCTGTGGTTGGCACCAACGGAGATCAATAGGATCTGCTCGTTGCTGGTCCCTTCGTCCTCGTCCCACCAGACCACGATCCGGCTGCCGGGAGTGAACCAGCTCGAGTTACGCAGCTGCGTGACCTGGGAGTTGAGGTAGGCGTCGCCCTGCTGATCGGTGCCGTCGTGCATATCGTTGATCAAGTTGGGTGTGATCCAGATAAATGACGGCGCGGTGCCTGCGCTCAGGTCGGTGGCGAGCTGCGTGTAAGGCACCATGCGGTTGCACTGGGTGGCGTTGTTGCGGACTGAGTCGTAGTAGTACTGGGGCGCATGGTTGACATCGAAGTTGCTGAAACCGCTGTCCTTGTCGCAGAGAATGCTCTGGTCCTGGACGTAACCCTTCCAGCTGATCCCGGCGTTGGCCAGCTCGTCGTAGAAGGTGGGGCCTGGGTACGTGGCGTTAGACGGCGCAGTGTCCTGGGGACAGCCGTGGATCGAACCGTCGGTGATGCTGAGATAGTTGGGCAGGCTGGGATGACACGTGTCGGTGATGCTTGCGATCCCGTTGCCGTTGATGAGGCTCTGAGTGAACGGCATGCTCGAATTGCCGACGACAGTCGTGTAACCGTGGTTCTCCATCGCGATGAAAGCGATGTGCGGTGGAGTTGCAGCTGATGTTGGTCGCAAGCTGAACGGTAGGACGAGCAGCGCGAGCAGCACCGCCCACGCGTAAGCGGACACGCGTTTCTCCCAGAGGCGCGCAATCATCGGACCGTTCATTTGAGCGAGCACGTGGAAGCACTGGTTTCACATGAGTGCATGTGTCGTCTACCCCCGGTGACACTGACCCTGTCAGCGTTTGATCAGTTGGACCGTCCTCTCGTTCGATGCTGTCCAACCATCCGAACGACCAGACCGCGGTGTTCTTGCGTTTGTTATTCGCCGCCGGGCGGCGCAAAACCCCCGCTCTCTTTGCAGTTCTAAACCATTTGCCCCATAGGTTGCAAGTCCTATGGCATTCCGCAAAGTCACAAAACGCGTCACATCGCGCATGAGACCACGGGCCTATTTACATCAGGACACCTTGCTCATGCGTCCCAAAGTCATTCGGGACAGCCCTCGATCGCGCGCCCTTCTTCCCTAATGAGATCGAGAACGCGTTCGCATACGCTCCGAAGCACATGACGCCGCAATCGTCCAAGTCCATCGTTTGCCTAACGGCGCCCACACGGAGCTGACATTGGGACTTCAAGAAGTTATTCGACGCATCGTGCTCGGCCACTGGTACGTGATCGCTTTCTTCGTCCTCGCGGCGTTAGCGGGCGTGGTGGTGATTCATCTCGGTGAGCCGGCGACCTACACAGCATCCACGCGACTCGTCCTGGATGCGCCCGCGCCGCAATCAGTCGGAGAAGCGCAGGCGCTGTCAGACGCTGCCAAAGCCATCGTCACGAGTCCTTCACACATCGTCGCCGCCCTCAAGGCCGCGGGAGTCTCGCGTGACCCGGTCAACGTCGAGAAGAACATCACGCTCGTCCCGGTCGGCACGTCGGGAGTCCTCCAGCTCTCGGTGCAGGACACCAGCGCGACAGTTTCGGCGGCGATTACCAACGCGCTCGCTGACAACCTGATTCAGACGCGACTCGCGGTCAGTCCCGCGGCTCGTATCACTTCCCTCGATTCGCGGATCAACACGCTCAACGATCGGATCACGGCAATCGATGAGCAGATCGCGTCCCTCCAGGATCAGCTCGCGCAGCTCCACGTGAATCCCAACGATCCGACCACTGCAGCCGTCCAGGCGCAGATCCTCGACGACCGCATCGCGGCGTACAGCAGCGAGCGGGCGGCCCTCACGCAGGAGGAGCTTCAGCTGGAGTCGGAGCGCAACAACCTCATCTCCAGCGGTTCCGACTCGACGCCATCGGTGATCGACAAGGCGACTCCGCCAGCGAACCCGGACCCGTCGCGGCTGCCGATCGACCTGGCGCTGGCGCTGATCGTCGGTCTCGTGCTCGGCACCGGAGCGGCGTCGATGCTCGAGATCTTCGGCCCGTCCCTGAGCGGCGCCGAAGCGATCGCGTCGACCCTGGGCCTACCCGTGCTGGGCACGCTGCCGGACGAGGACGGGTCGCTTTCTGATCGTCTGACCCTCGGGGCACGTGCTGCCGATGTGGAGGCCGTCGAGCTGGTGGGGATCGGCCGTGTCACCGGCATGTCGTCGCTGGCCAAGGCGCTTTCTGGAAGCGGTCTTTCCGTCTTCACTGTCGAAGATGCGCCAGGCAAGCACGGGTCCACGGCGCCAACCGGGCCGTCGGCGCTCGTGCTCGTCGCGCCTGAACGGATCCGCAAGTCCGCGGTCGGTCCGGCCAAGGACCTGCTGTCCGTGAGCGAGCGGCCGGTGCTCGGACTCGTGGCCTACTCGAACCGCCGGACCCATATCGACGAGGGCCCTCCGATCAACGTGGGGCCACGCCTCGAGGTCGTCACCAAGCGGCGCAGTGAAGCGCCCGATGGGATCAGCAAAGAGATCCTGTCGGACCTTTGGGGTGCGCGATGACGATCGCACTGAACCAGCCGTCCCACGCCGCGCGCATACCGTTCGCCAAAGCCGAGATCAGCGCTGAAGCCCGCGAAGCCTCGGCTCGAGTCCTCGCCTCCGGATGGATCACGACCGGACCGGAGGTCCTGGAGTTCGAGCGTGAGCTCGCGGACCTGGTCGGTGCCAAGCACGCGGTGGCCGTCGCGTCGTGCACGGCTGGAATCGAGATTGCGCTACGCGCGCTGCGGCTGCGTCCGGGGGCGAAAGTGCTGACCTCGACGATGACCTTCTGCGGCGCGGTCAACGCCATCATCCACGCCGGCCTGGAACCTGTTCTCGTCGACGTCAACGAGGACACGCTGATGCCGGACGCGGCCACGACCGAAGCTGCAGTGCGGCGCGTGGGCCGCGTCGATGCGATGGTCGTCCTGCACTTCGCAGGTCACCCTGCTCCGGTCGAGGAGCTCGCCGCCGCGGCGGGCCTTCCGCTCTCGGTCGTGATCGAGGACGCGGCCCATGCACTGGGCACCTTCGTCGACGACGTCCCGGTCGGCGCCATCTCAGCGGCCGCTTGCTTCAGCTTCTACGCGACCAAGAACCTGCCCATCGGCGAGGGCGGAATGATCACCACCGACGATGAGGACCTCGCAGCCCACGCGCGACAGGTGCGCCTGCATGGGATGAGCCAGGACGCGTGGAAGAGATACCTGCCCGGCGCGAGCTGGCGCTATGAGGTCGACGTCGCCGGAATCAAGGCGAACATGACCGACGTCCAGGCAGCGATCGGCCGCGCGCAGCTGCTGCACTTCCACGAGTGGCAGACGCGGCGCGAGCAGGTGGCCATCGCGTATGAGTCGAGACTTGCGCGGATCGAGGGCGTACGCACGCCATCATGGCCGTCGACTGGCAAGCACGCGTGGCACCTCTACGTGATCCAGCTCGAGCGCGAGTTCGGTCTCGACCGCGACAGCTTCATGAGAGACATCGCGGAGCGGGGCGTCGACTGCTCTGTGCACTTCATCCCGCTCCATCACCAGCCCTACTTCAAGCGACTGCTTGCGAGCCAGCGACCTCAAACGTTTCCGGCCGCGGATGCCGCGTTCTCGAGGATCGTGTCGCTCCCCTTTTATCCCGGCCTTTCTGATGGCCTGGTCGATCGCATCTGCGAAGAGATCGACTGTGTACGAATGACCGCAAGAGAGACGCGGGTCGCACGACGGGTGGTGGCCTAGATGGCGCTCGAGATAGAGACGGGAGAGCTCAAGCCGGTTCCCGAGTGGCAGCCGTCGCGCCCGCGCGGAGGCAAGGAGGCGGGCCGCCGGACCCTCGTCATCGGCGCCGGCGAAGCGGGACGCACCCTCGCGCGCGACCTGCGGCGCACGCCCTCGTACGGGCTCGAGCCGATTGGATTCCTGGATGACAACCCTCGACTGAAGGGCGCGAACGGGCTGCCGGTGCTAGGAAAAATTTCCGAGCTCGGGGCGATCACGTCGACATACGCGATCGCGGTCGCGATCGTCGCGATTCCTTCTTTGAAACCGCAGCAGATCCGCCGCCTGGCGGAGGCCGCAAGCGCGGCCGGGGTCAGCGTCCGTTACCTGCCGTCGTTCGGCGCCGCGCTCGAGCGCGACGCGCGCATTGCTGACCTGCGGCGACTGAGCGTCGACCGCCTTCTCGGCCGTCAGGAGATGCACGTCATGCGCACCGCCTCGCGGTCGGTGATCGAAGGCAAGCGCGTGCTCGTGACTGGCGCCGGCGGATCGATCGGCAGCGAGCTCTGCCGGCAGATCAAGGGGTTCAACCCGGCCGCGATGTACCTGCTCGACCACGACGAGTCGAACCTCCATCGGCTGCAGCTGCAGATGAGCGGCAAGGCGCTGCTCGACAGCGACGAGCTCGTGATCGCCGACATCCGCGACCGCAATCGGATCTTTCAACTTTTCTCCGACCTTCGATTCGACGTCGTCTTCCACGCCGCCGCGCACAAGCACCTGCCTCTGCTCGAGCGGCACCCGTGTGAAGGCGTCAAGTCGAACGTCCTCGGCACCAAGCACCTTGTCGAGGCCGCGGTCGCGACCGAAGTCGAGCGGTTCATCCTGATCTCGACCGACAAGGCCGCGGATCCGATCTCGGTCCTGGGCGCGACCAAGCGTGTGGCCGAGATGATCGTGCAGGCTCACGCCGGCGGCTACACGCGATTTGCGTCCGTGCGGTTCGGCAACGTGCTCGGCAGCCGCGGCTCGTTCCTCTCCGTTCTCTCGGAGCAGATCGAGAACGGCGAGGCCGTGACCGTCACCCACCCGGAGGTGACTCGTTTCTTCATGACGGTCGAGGAAGCGGTCGGCCTCGTGATCGAGGCGGCGAGCATGGCCGAGCTCGGCGAGACGTTCGTCCTCGACATGGGCGAGCCGGTGCGGATCGTCGACCTGGTTCACAACTACGCCGCGCAGTTCCACCTGAGCGAGGGCGACTTCGAGATCCTGTTCACCGGACTTCGCGGAGGCGAGAAGCTGAACGAAGCGCTGTTCAGCGAAGGCGAGGAGCGGCTGCCAACCGACCATCCCCGCATCTGGGCGGCCCTGCCAACGCCCGCGCCATACGACGTGGACCTGAGCATCGACGGCCTCATCGATGCCGCCCTGATGAACCGCAGCGATCTCGCGCGCCAGCTGCTCGGTCAGATCTTGCCGCCGTTCACAAAGTCGCAGATTCCATCCACGCCTGCACTCGCAGCTCCGTATCCCGACGGGTTCTGATGCTTCGCGTCGCTCAGGTGATCACACGATTCATCGCCGGCGCCGGCGGCGTTGCGCTGCGCGGAGCCCTCGCGCTCGACCCAGATCTGTACTCGGTCTCCATCCTTTCGGCCCCTGGCGGACCCCTGCTGGCGGAGGCGGAGAGGGCCGGCCTCGAGGTCATTCTCCTCGAGCACATGCATCCCGAGATCAACCCGGCCGAGGACTACCGCTGCCTTCACGAGCTCGAAGAGAAGCTCGGCGACGCCCACTTTGACCTGGTCCATACGCACAGCGCAAAGGCCGGCGCCCTCGGTCGCATCGCTGCTCGACGCGCCCGCGTCCCCGCTGTGGTCCACACCTTTCATGGGTTTCCGTTTCACAACTTTCAGTCGTGGCCGCTGCGCATGACCTACGTCGAGGTAGAGAAACGGTTGGGCCGCATCACCGACCAGTTCCTCGCGGTGGGAGGTGCCGTTGCGGCGCAGGCGATCAGCCTGAAGATCGCGTCGCCCGAGCGCATCCGCACGATCGCCAGCGCGATCGACATCAACGTCGCACCCGTCTCTCAGGGGGGTCGCATCGAGGCTCGCCGGCTGATGGGTCTGCCGATGGATGCGCCGGTCGTGGGCACGGTCGGAAGGCTGGCCCCGCAGAAAGCTCCGCAGGACATGGTCGCGGCGATGGAGGCGATCGGCCGGGCCGGTGTGTACTGCGTCTGGATCGGCAGCGGTCCGTTGCTGCGCGACACCGCCGACCTGATCCAGCGCAAAGGTCTCGCCGAGCGCTTCCTCCTTCTCGGCGAGCGCAACGACGTCGCCGCGCTCCTCCCGGGCTTCGACGTGTTCGCGCTGGCGAGCCGCTACGAGGGCATTCCCTGCTCGCTGGTCGAAGCGATCACCTGCGGCATCCCTGTCGTCGCGACTGCCGTCAACGCGGTGCCCGAAGTCGTCGTTCCGGGTCGTACCGGAATGCTCGTCCCACCCGGCGAGCCAAAGCTCCTGGCCAGGGCGATCGCATTCCTTCTCGATCATCCCGAGCAGGGCGAGCGGATGGCCGACGCCGCGCGGGTGCTGATCGGCGACCGCTTTCATCCCGCGATCCTCGGCCAGGACCTGGCTTTCACTTACGAGCTGGCTCTGCGCGGCCGGTCGTCGTCCTTCCGGCGTCCGCTCGGACTGGTTGCGAATGCGTGAGCGAACGGTCGCGACAAGCGGCGAGCAACTCTCGATAGCGTGCGACCCCGCATGGGTCGAAGACCTGGTGGACGAGGCCCTGGCGGGAGCGACAGGCTCGAGCGCCGGAACCCCGACGGTCAGCGTCCAGGTCGAGTCTTCACGGAGTGCGTTCGACGTCACTGCGTGGGAACCCTTAACTCGTGGCGCGTGGGCCCGCGGCGGCAACGTGGTCATCGAGGATGTGTGCTCTTCCGGCTTCGACCTTGGCCTTCGCGGTGACATCGACCGCATGGAGTTCGTGCTGCGATGGCGGCCGCGCCTGCGTGGTCACGCCGCCGCGACGCTGCTGAGAACGCGCTTCATCCTTCTCGCGCGCGCGGTGCTGATCCAGTACCCGGTGCTGTGGCGGGCGACGATTCGCGGCCGGGCGCCGCTGCATGCGGTGGTTTGCACCTCCGGCCGCGCAACGCCAATGCTCGCCGGACCGGGTGGGGTCGGCAAGTCGACGCTGCTCAACCTCGAGCTTGCCGCGGGGGGCAGTGCGATCTCGGACAACGTCTGCGTCAGTGACGGCACCACAGCCTGGGGCCTCGTTGAGCCCCTGCGTGTGGAGGGTGGCTCTGGTCGCCCCGTCACTCACGGCAGGCGGGAGGGTGAGATCAAGCGGCGCGTCGACTCCCTGGCGCCCGATCTCCTCGTCGCGCTTCACCGCGACAACTCCGAAGACGCGACGGTCCGCTCCTGCGACGGCGCCACGGCGGCGCGGTCCCTGATCGCGGGCACGTACATGGCAGGGGAGCTCCGGCGCTTCTGGGGTTTCGCCGCGACGCTGGCCGCGGGCACCGGCCTCGGGCCGGCGCATCCACCGGTCGAAAGCATCGCCGCCGCCCTCGCATCTCACCTGCCCGCGCTCGAGATCGTCCTTCCTCGTCATCCCGGGGTTCGCCTTGCGGACCTCCTGAATCGCGCTGAGGTCACCGCATGAGCACTGAGCTGATAACCGAACCGGATCTCGCACCGAGCCGCTGGTCCCAGGCCCCCACGATGCAGCCGCGCATCTTCGACAGCCCGGACCATCCCGTGCGGCTCGACTCGCTGGCGCTGTTGAGGCAACGCACGGAAGGTGTGGACCTGGCCGCTCCGCCGGTCGTGCTGCCCGACTTCTACCACAAGAAGCTGATGGAGTCGCCCTCGAGCATCGCGGTCGCGACGACCGACACGATCCGCCCGGTGTTCACCAGCGCGGCGCTGAACTGCGGCATGGCGCTGGTCGGACTCGACATCGAGCGACCCGATGCCGCCGCGCTTACCGATTTCTATGGCCAGATCCGCGCGGCCCTCCCCTATCCCCCGCCCAATCGCGCCGTCTTGACCGCCGAAGAGGTGATCCGCTGCGCTGTCGACGGAGCTCGGTTCGCTGTCGACCGCTACGGCCTGGAACCCGCCGAGCTCGACCGCATCGAAGAGGGTGGCCGCCTCGACGTGGACGTCTACGGGGGTGAGCGCCGCGTCCGACGCGAGCTGTCATGGATGGCGACGCAGCTGGCGCGGATCCGCTTCGGCACAGTCGGGCCGAGCACCCACTTCGTCGAGTTGCAGCAGGTCGAGGAGATCTTCGACGCCGAAGCCGCGCGGCACCTGGGCGTCGAGCGGGGCCAGCTCACCATGCAGTTCCACGGCGGGGACGGCGTCTTGAACATCCAGATGGGCGCGCGGTTCGGCCGCCGCCTGGCCGGATCGAAAGCGCTGCGCGCGGTGATGGCGGTGCAGAAGCCCATGTATCAGCTCGGGTCGGTTCGCTCACGCGGCCAGCTTGCAGAGCGGATGTCCCTCTACTTCTCGGGTGGCTGCCCGCCCATCCCTCGGGAGAGCGCCGAGGCTGAGCGTGTGATGCTCGCCAACGCGGTGGCGATGAACTACGGCTTCGCCTACCGCCAGGCGACCTACTCCACTCTCCGGCGCCTGGCCGCGAAGGTTTTCGGCGCGCGGACCAGCATGATCGTGGACTCGCCTCACAACACCATCTACGAGGAGGAGGTCGAGGGTCGCTCCGCCATCGTCCACCGCCACAACAGCGCCCGCGCGTTCCCGGGGTCGAGGATGCAGGGCCACCCGGTCTTCGCGACGACAGGCATGCCGCTTCTGCTGCCGGGCACGAACCGCACTTCCTCTTATCTATGCGTGGCGGCTGAGGGCGCGGAGCAATCGATTTTCTCGGCGTCCCACGGCACCGGCAGCATCATCACTGACTTCGAGCGCCGCGGCCTGTCGACGACCGACCCCGAAGGCCACTCGACGCTGAGATTCCGATACGACGGAAATGGCCCCGTCGTGGTGCCCCACCTCGATGACAAAGGTGTGAACGAAGGTGTGCGAATCCTCGCGAGCCACAACCTGATACGACCCGTGGCCCGGATGCGGCCCTTCGCGGTCCTGAACTGATGCAGCTACCCATTCGCAGCCGCGATTCGACGTCGCTGAGGTACCGCCAGAGGATGATCCGCGGTCGTCACAGGCGCGCCGCCATTCGCGAGTTTGCGGGCATGGCGTTGTGGTCGGTCGGCTTGCTGGCGGGCGGCGTGGTCGCGGTGGCGCTGGCACTGGGCCTGACCGGCAGGTGAGGATCGGCTGGATCGGATTCCACATGGAGGGGGTGCCGGCGCTTCGCGAGGTCCTCGGTCAGGGGTATCCCGTAATGGGCATTGTCACGCTGACCCAGCACGCGGCCGACCGGCGCAGCGGCGCCGCCGACTACACGAGCATCGGCCGGGAGTTCTGCGTCCCGGTATTCGAGGTGGACGACATCAACGGCGAGGTTGCGCTGGGGGTCCTTTCCGAGCTGGATCTCGACCTCGGGTTCTGCATCGGCTGGACCCAGCTCATCGGCTCGGCGGCGAGAGACCTCTTCCGCATTGGCGTCGTCGGCGCGCACGCGTCGCTCCTCCCCCACAACCGCGGCCGGGCCCCCGTCAACTGGACCCTCATCCGCGGCGAGAAGGAAACGGGCAACACGCTGCAGTGGCTGGGTGACTCGGTCGACGGCGGGGACGTCATCGACCAGAGGCGCATCCCGGTCACTCCCTACGACACCTGCGAGTCCATCTACGAGCGGGTCGCCGAGTCGAACCGCGACATGATCCTCGAGCTGCTGCCCAGGCTTCTGAACGGAGAGAGGCCTGCGACGCCCCAGGTCCACTCCGATGAAGAGCTCCTCCCGAGGCGCCGACCCGCGGACGGCGAGGTCGATTGGTCCGCGGACAGCTCTCGGGTTTACGACTTCGTGCGCGCGCTGACGCGACCTTATCCGGGGGCCTTCGGGTGGTTCGATGAGCGGCGCTGGACGATCTGGTCCTGCTCTCTCCCCCCCACCGCGATGACCGCCGAGGGGAAGCCGGGCGATGTCATCGGGGCCGTGGTGAGCCCGGTCGACGAAGCCTGCGGCCAGACCGTGCGGTGCGGCCAGGGCGCCATCACGCTGCTCGAGCTCGAGGACGAAAGCGGCCTGGTCCTGAAGGGCCGCGAGCTGAGTGATCAGCGCTGGCAGGGCCGGAGGTGGCGCGATGGCGCATGAGCCCAAGCGCGTGCTGGTCATCGCGGCTCATCCGGATGATGAGCTTCTCGGATGCGGCGGAACTGTTGCCCGTCACGTCCAGGTCGGTGACACGGTCACCTCGATCATCGTCTGCGAGGGCGAATCCCTTCGCTACGGGCCCAACGGGGTCGGCCAGCGGTCGCACATCCAGGCCGCCGCGGACCGTCTTGGGGTGAAGGACGTGCGGCTGCTCGGCTTCGCCGACCAGCGTCTCGACACGATCAACCTCACCGACGTCATCGGGTGCATCGAGCCGATCGTCCGTGAGATCCGCCCGCAGATCGTGTATGGCCAGCACGGCGGCGACGTGAATCGCGACCATCACCTCGTCTTCCAGGCGCTGCTCGTCGCCACGCGGCCGACCGAGGACTTCATCGAGTCGGTCTACGCATTCGACACGGCCAGCAGCACAGAGTGGGCTTACCCGCGGACCTTCATCCCCGACACCTGGATCGACATCACCGACACGCTCGAGACGAAGCTCGAGGCGATGGCGTGCTACGAGAGCGAGATGCGCGCCTATCCCCATCCGCGCTCACTTCAGGCGCTCAGCTACCGCGCCCACAGCTGGGGCGTGCAGGCGTGCCTCGACGCGGCGGAGGTCTTCATGACCGTCCGGAGAGTCGTGCGACCGGGGAACGGATTCCTGGGCTAGCGCCCTACCGCCCTTGAAAGTAGTGGGCGTTCTCGTACGCCAGCTCGGCGACGTTGCCCGGCACATCGTCCAGCTGCCGTCCGATGCTGCCGTAGGTGCAGGCGTTGCCCGTGAAGTTCCACGAGAAGACCAGGTATCCGACCAGGTGCGTGGCGAGGTTCTGCCAGTGGGTCATCTGCGTCCGAAGATCGGCGCTGCTTGGCATCTCGTAGAAGCAGTCCTGGAAATCCTGGAGCACGCCGATGTATCCGTTGATGTGCGCGGCTTCGATGCGCGTGATGTTCGCGTCGAGCACGTTGCCGAAGTCGCAGGGCTTGCGGCTCTTGGGCTCGGCCGAGAAATCAAGGCCGTTGCCGAAGCTGCACGGGTAGAGGTCGAAGCCGAGCACGTCGACAGCACCTTTCCAGGCCGCGTAGTCGACGGGCCCATGATCCCAGTCCTGGATCAGGGTGAAGGTCTTCGCCTGCGGGTCGAGCTGATGGATCAGCGCCGTCCGAGCGGCGAACGCGACAGGCGCGTGCGGGCAGGACGACAGGAGCGGCTCGTCGGCCAGGTAGTACATCAGGATGTCGGGGCTGCCCTTGATGGCGTCCACCATCTGCGTCACCTGGGCGTCGGACTGGTCCCAGAAGCAGCCTGGCTTGTTCCAACCGCCGAGCCAGACGATGGCCTTGAGCCCGGTGCCGGCCAGGGCCGCGATCGCGCCGGGGTACGGCTCGGCCTGCACGGCGTTGAAACCGGCCGCCTTCATGTTCGACACGCCGGTCCCGAAGAAGCAGCCGTTGTCGTTGCTGTAACCCGGCGCCTGGCACGTCGTGTCGCGGCCGAATGTCCCGCGAACGAACAACGGCAACGCGGATCGGACCGGAATGCTCGTGCCGGCGGGCGGAGTGGATGTCGAGCACGCGCATGACCAGAGAACACAGAACAGAAGCGGCGAAACCAGGCGAGCCAGCCGCAAAGCGCTGGCCACGCTAGCAGCCGGCTGATGCACCCGCAAGGCTTCTGGGACTTTCTGGACGCATGCGCCCGGACGAGCTTGGGAATCACTCCCAGGCTGCTGGGACACTCGTCCTAGCGAATCCTCCTCTTCCCATTGGATTCGAGGGTCGTGTGAGGCAGCATCGAACTTCGAGGATGCTGCAGGCCGGGAGGGCAAAACGGGGCGCGACTGGGCCTGCACACGAGGGCGCGGGCAGGCGCGCCCAGTGCTCGGCCGGCCGGCCTACACGCAACCCGTGGCAGTGATCGGGTCAACCGCGATGGGCCGGCGCTGGACGCCGGTGGCGAGAGGGTTGGCTGCGCCTGGCGTGCCGTGGGTCCTGCTTGCTCCCATCCTCGCGGGGGTGGCGCTGATCCCGCTGCTGAGGCCCAACGGACCAGGCAACACATCGGTACCCGACGTCCCGATCGCCCTGAGCATCCTGGCCGCGCTGGTGTGGGCCGGCGTCACCGGCCAGGAGCTGCGACTTCCCTACGCGCTGGCTGTGGGCTTCACCATGCTGGGCGGCGCCGTCGCTTCGATCGCCGGGCCGCTGCCGGGCAACGGTCTCCTGGCGGTGGTGCAGGACCTCTTCCTGCTCGCGTGGTGCGGGGTCATCGTCAACGTCGCGCGCCAGGCCGACGCCTTCAGGTGGCTGATGCGGGCCTGGGCGTGGAGCGCGGTCGGCTGGGCCCTGATCCTGATTGGCGCGGTCGCCACCGGAAACCTCGCACTCGCCGGAATCACCGACCGGACCGGCGTGCGGGCCTCGCTCACGTTCGGCGATCCGAACTACGCCGCCAGCTACTTCTTCGTCGCGTTCATGATCGTCTTGGCCGCCCAGATTCCTCGGCGCCGAATCCTTCGCATCGGCGCGTGCGGGATTCTCCTCGCCGCGCTTGCCCTGACCGGATCCAACGGCGGCATCCTTTCCTGCGCGGTCGGCACGGCGGTGGTCATGGTCGGATTCGTAGCCAAGCGCTGGGGACGCACGCAGCTCCTGGCCGTTGTGTGCATCGCCGGGGCGATCGGCATCGTCGGCTTGATGGTCGTGCAGACCCTTCCCATCGAAGACTGGGCGAACGCGACGGGCGTGCCCTTGCTCCGGGACTCGATCGGCCGAAGCTCGCAGAGCGCTCAGGAACGCGAGTGGCTCGTCCAGGAAACCCTTGGCCTCTTCGCGCAAGGCGTGCCCTGGGGGCTCGGACCGAACACGACCAAGCCGCTGCTTCAGTACCAGCTCGCGCCTTACGCCTATCAGACACATGACGATTACATCGAAGCGATCGTCGAGCGCGGCGTCCTGGGCGCGATTGGTCTCTTGCTCTTGATCGGGTCGCTGCTGGTACGCACCTGGACGATGGTCACGATGCCGATGCGGCGCGAGTTCGCGGCGGTGATTCCCAACCGGGCGCCGCTTGTCGGTGCCGCGCTGGGACTCGCGGTGTCTGCGTCCTATTACCAGATCCTCCATTTCCGCCACGTCTGGACATTCTTCGCCGTGATCGCGGCGCTCTACGTGTGGGGCCGCGAATGAACGCGCTAAGGCGGTTTGCTCAACGCGCACGTGGTCCATTCGCGGAAAACGTGATCGCGCTCTTTGGCGCGATGGCCGCGCTCGGAATCGCAACGCTGTGGGTCGGTCGGATCGCGGGACCGGTCGGAGTCGGCAACTACGCGATGCTGCGAATTCTCCCGTGGCTGGTGGCGGTGGTCGTCTCCGGAGGCCTGGCCGGCTCGCTGGCTTACTTCCTCTCGGGCCCGACGCGAGACCGCAAAGACGCGCCGTCGACCGTGGTCGCGATCGCGTTGGCAAGCGGCACCGCGGGCGCGCTTCTGTGGCTCGTCGCATCACCGCTGCTCCGGACCGTCTTCTTGCGCCAGGTCGGCCTTGGTCTTGTCGCATGGGTTGCGTTGAGGGTTGCGCTGCGCCTTTTCGTCATCACCGGAAAAGCCGCTGCTCAGGGCGTCGGAGACCTTCGGGGCAGCAACCTGACGATCTTCCTCGAGGAGCTGATGTTCCTTCCCGCATACGCCGTTATGCAGCTCGCGGGTCTCGGAGGCGACGCGGCGGTGATCGGCGCGCTGCTGACGGCGGACACAGCGACCGCAGCGCTCGCGTGGGGGCGTCTTTTGCGGCGGGGCTTCGTGCGTGAAGCCACCGCGCCCTCGTTCGAGCTTGCGCGTCGCATGTACGGCTTCGGAATGCGCGGCCAGATCGGAAGCCTCATCCAGCTGCTCAACCTCCGCTTCAACTTCATCTTTCTCGGTGCTCTCGCGGGTCCGGCAGCTCTAGGCCTCTACGCGGTCGCCGCCAAGTACGCCGAATTCCTCCGCCTGGTGCCGATTGCCGCGAACTGGGTTCTCTATCCGCGGTTCGCCAGGTCCGACCCGGCTGCGGCCGCGAGAACCTCGCGGCGAATGATCCTTCGCGCGGGTGCCGTCACGGCCACTGGCGCGGTGCCCCTTGCGCTGGGCGCGGTGCTCGTGATCCCGCTGCTTTTCGGAAGGGCGTTTGGGCCGGCGGTTCTGCCCGCGCAGATCCTCCTGGTCGGGCTCGCGGCCGAAGGGGTCGGAGGTGTGGTGACGGCCTTTCTATTCGGCCGCGGCCGCCCCGGCCTCAACTCGCTTGCGGCAGGCGCAGGGGTCACCGTGACGGTTGCCCTCGACGTGGTGCTGATTCCCCGCTATGGCGCGGTCGGCGCCGCCATTGCCTCGTCGATCGCGTACCTCACGACGACTTTCTGCCTCGTGCTGTGGTACCTGCACGTGGTCGGGCCGACTTCGCGTGCCGACCCCATCATCCCGGGCCTGGACAGCATCGCGCCCGACCCGGCACGCCGCACCCTCGACATCGCTGTGGCGCTCCTTGGCCTGGTCGTCCTGGCCCCGGTGATGATGGTGGTTCTGATAGGGGCGCGCCTCAGCACGGGAGGCTCGGCCATCTACCGCCAGACGCGCGTCGGGGAGGGCGGCCGCCCGTTCACGATGTACAAGATCCGCAGCATGCGGACCGGTCAGGCAGGACCGGAGGTGACTGGGCCGGCCGACCGGCGCATCACCCGGCTGGGCGCCGCGCTCCGCATGACGAGCCTCGACGAGGTGCCGCAGCTGGTCAACGTGCTGCGCGGCGAGATGACCCTGGTCGGTCCTCGCCCCGAGACTGTCGCCCTTGCCCTTCGCTATCCGGCCGAGTACCAGGGTGTGTTCGCGTACCGACCGGGGCTCACGGGTCCCGTGCATGTTCAGCTGCAAGACGCGGTGCCAGAGAACGTGGACGACGTCGAGGCGTTCTACATAAGCGAGCTCCTGCCGTATCGCACGAAGATCGACCTCGCCTACCTGACGAACCCGTCTCTCGCCGCGACCGTCGGCCTCATCTGGCAGACCGTCGCCTATGTGATGTCGCGTGTGGTCAGCAAAGCGGTTTCGAGATCACGCCGCCGCGCGGCCGCGCCGGTGACCTGAGAAACGCGGGTGATCTTGACCGTGACATTTGACTCGCTTGACGCACGGATGGCCCGTCCTTACGTTTGCCTCGCAGCTATCCGAAGGAACAGTACAGGGCTCATGCGCAGAACCCTGAGCCTCGGCTTGACCCTTGGCTTGGTGGTCTTCTTTGTCATTTCCGCTCCCCAGCGAGCGGCGGCCGCGTCCATCGCGTGCACCACCGCGGACCTCATCGCCGCGATCAATTCAGCCAACGCCACCCCGGGCGGCGCCACGATCACCCTGGCGACGGCCTGCGCCTACACCCTGACCGCGGCAAACAACTCAACCGACGGTGCCACGGGCCTGCCGGTCATCACGGGCAACGTCAGCATCGCGGGTGGTGGCGCGACCATAACCCGCTCGGCGGCAAACGGAACCCCGACCTTCCGCATATTCGACGTGGCAGGCTCGGGCACCCTGACGGTGGATTCGCTGACGATCAGCAACGGTCTGATGTCCAGCAACGGATCGATTGGCGGTGCCGGCATCTACAACCACGGAACCCTTTCCGTCAGTAGGAGCACGTTCACGGGCAACTCATCGCCGTCCCCCAACGGTGTATCCGGCGGCGCCATCAGCAACAGCGGCAACCTGACCGTGACGACCACCACCTTCACGAACAACCGCGCCCAGGAGGGCGCGAGCATCTTCAACCAGAACATGGCGACGGTCTCGCAGACGACGTTCGCCAACAACAACGGCTTCATCTACGGGGGCGGCGGCGTTCTCAACGCCTTCGGCACGACCAACGTCGACTCGAGCCTGTTCGTGGGCAATATCGGGAAAGGCGGCGGCGCGATCGACAACGACACGACGATGACCGTCCGCAACAGCACCTTCTACAACAATTCGGACAACGGGAGCGGCGGTGGGGCCGTCAACAACTTCGGGACCATGACCTTCATCCAGACAACGTTCTCCGGCAACAAGGCGAACACCGGGGCGAACATCCACAACTACAGCTCCGGATCGGTCATCGCTTCGACGACCCTGGTCATGACCATCGTGGCCAACCCTGTCGGCGGCAGCAACTGCAACACCAACGGAAAGGCGTTCATCGACAACGGCTACAACCTGGCGAGCGACTCGTCGTGCGGCCTCTCGTCCGCCCAGCATTCGCTCAGCAACACAAATCCGCAGCTGGTGGCGCTCGCGTCGAACGGCGGAGCGACCCAGACGATGGCGCTTCCTTTGACAAGCCCGGCCGTCAACGCAATTCCAACGAGCTTCAACGGATGCAGCGGCAGCACCGATCAGCGTGGGGTCGCCCGGCCGCAAGGCGCCGGTTGTGACGTCGGGGCTTTCGAGACGATCATCGACAGCAACGACACGCAGCCACCCACAGTTCCGACCGGGCTCGCCGCGACTTCGGTTTCCGCATCATCCGTCTCGCTCTCCTGGAACCAATCGACCGACGACGTCGCGGTCACGGGCTACACGGTTTACCGCAACGGGTCCGCCATCGGCAGCACCGGATCCGTTGGCGCGACCACCTACACCGACGGCACAGTCAGCCCCGCGACCACGTATTCGTACACGGTGGATGCATTCGACGCGGGCACGCTCCATTCGGCGCAGTCGCCGCCGCTGTCGGTCACGACGTCTGCACCGCCACCGGGTGTGCACTGGAACCAGAGCGCGCAGCTCGGCACCGGCGGCACCGCTACGTCGGCGACGCTCAGCCTCAGCGGAGCTGTCAACGCCGGCGATCTCCTTGTCGGATGGTTCGGCCAGTACAACTCGAGCGGCCAGGTCAAAGTTTCTGACAACGTCAACGGAGCCTGGATTCGGGGCGCCTCGGAGACATGGTCGAGCAGCTCCGGAGATCTGGCGCTGTACTACGTGCAGAACTCGCTCGCCGCACCGAACGGCGTGAACATCACCATCACCTCCACGTCGGCGACCTACCTCGAGGCCGCGGCCGGCGACTACTCCGGGGTGGCGCTCACGGGAGCGCTGGACACGGCGTCCGTGGCCAAGGGAGTCGGTACGGCCGTCGACTCGGGCGCCACTGCCGCCACCGGCGCCGGCGAGCTCGTCGTGGGCGGGATCATCACCGGCGGGTCGCCGAGCAGCGTGACACCAGGAACCAGCCAGGGTCAGGCCTTCACCATGAGGGCGCAGAGACCGTCCGGGTCGGTCGACATCGAGGATGTTCTGTCGAGCGCGGCGGGAGCGCAGAACGGACGCGCGACGTTCGGGTCGTCCACCGACTGGTACGCGGTGGGCGCGGCCTTCCATCAGTACACCAACCCGGACGCGCAGCCGCCCACGGTACCGGGCGCGCTCACCGCCACGGCGAGCTCGTCGCCGCTGCAGGTCACCGTGGCCTGGAACGCCTCTACGGACAACGTCGGCGTGACGGGCTACACGATCCGCCGGAACGGTGCTGTGCTGACCTCGGTCTCAGGCTCGACGCTGTCGTACGTCGACACGACCGTGGCCAGCGCCGCGACCTATTCGTACACGGTGGACGCGTCAGACGCCGCCGGCAACCACTCCGCCCAATCTTCACCCGCGACCGTGACGACGCCCGACACGGTCCCTCCCACCGTGCCGACCGGCTTGAAAGCCAATCCGGTGTCGAGCGGTGAGGTCGACCTGAGCTGGAGCGCCTCCTCCGACAACGTCGCCGTCACCGGGTACACGTTGTACCGCAACGGATCGGTGCTCACCACGACCGTCGCGACCGCGACGTCCTTCGCCGACACGACCGTCACACCGACGACGACCTACACCTACACGGTCGACGCCTTCGACGCCGCCGGCAACCACTCCGCTCAGTCCTCGGGCGTGAGCGCGACTACACCCGGAGTCCCCGACACGCAGCCACCGTCCATTCCGACCGGCGTCGCCGCGAACGCGGGACCGGTGGGCGAGGTGGACGTGAGCTGGAGCGGATCGACGGACAACGTCGCGGTGACGGGCTATACCGTCTACCGCAACGGGACCGTGCTCGGAACGGTCTCGGCGTCGAGCCTCGCGTACGCCGACAAGACGGCTGCCGGCTCGACCACGTACACCTACACCGTCGACGCATTCGACGCGGCCGGCAACCACTCGAGCCAGTCCGCGGCCGCTTCGATCACGACCCCCGACTGGACGCCGCCCACGACGCCGACCGGCCTGACCGCCACTGCCGTGTCGAGCGGTGAGGTCGACTTGAGCTGGAGCGCCTCCTCCGACAACGTCGCTGTCACCGGGTACACGGTGTACCGCAACGGCTCGGTGCTGATCACGACCCCCGCGACCACGACGTCCTTCGCCGACACCACCGTGGCTCCGACGACGACCTACACCTACACGGTCGACGCCTTCGACGCCGCCGGCAACCACTCCGCCAGGTCGTCCGGCGCGAGCGCGACGACCCCCGGCGTCCCGGACACGCAGCCACCGTCCATTCCGACCGGTGTCGCCGCGAACGCAGGGCCGGCGGGCGAGGTCGACGTGAGCTGGAGCGCGTCGACGGACAACGTCGCGGTGACCGGCTACACCGTCTACCGCAACGGGACCGTGCTCGGAACAGTCCCCGCCGCGAGCCTCGCCTACGCCGACAAGACGGTTGCCGCCTCGACGGCGTACAGCTACACGGTCGACGCTTTCGACGCGGCCGGGAACCACTCGAACCAGTCGACGGCCGCCACGATCACGACCGCCGACTGGACGCCGCCCACCACGCCGACCGGCCTGGTCGCGACGGTGGTGACGAACGGCGAGATCGACCTTTCCTGGAACGCATCCACCGACAACGTGGCCGTGACCGGTTACACCGTCTATCGCAATGGAGTTGCGATCGGCACGACCGCCGGCTCGACCCTGACGTACGCCGACACCACCGTCGGCCACGGCTTCACCTACTCGTACACGATCGATGCCTTCGACGGGGCGGGCAACCACTCGCCGCAGTCGACTGGAGCCACCGCGACCACTCTGGACGACATCGCGCCCACGACTCCCGGCGGTTTCACCGCGAAGGCTGCGTCGGGGACGAGCGTGACCATGTCCTGGTCGGCGGCCACCGACAACGTTGGCGTCACCGGGTATGACGTGTTTCGCGACAGCGTCTTTCTGATCAAGGTCGGCGCGACGACGCTTACCTACACGGACACGGTCGGTGTCGGCAGCACGCACACCTACGCCGTCGACGCGGTCGACGCAGCAGGCAACCACTCTGCCCTGTCCACGCCGGTGACCGTGACCACGCCGACCACCGACGTCACGCCGCCCACCGTGCCTGCCGGACTCACGGCGACCGCGGCCGGCTCGACCAAGGTCAACCTGGCCTGGAACGCGTCGACCGACGACGTGGGCGTGACCGGGTACACGATCTACAAGAACGGCACGGCGCTCACCACCGTCGGCGCCTCGACGCTGACCTACGCCGACGCGGCCGTGACGCCCGCGACCAACTACTCGTACACGGTCGACGCGTTCGACGCAGCCGGCAACCACTCGGCGCAGTCCGCGCCGGCGACCGTGCACGTACCGGGTGTGCCCAAGTTCGTCCAGGCCGCGGTGGTCTCTACGGGTACGACGGTGACCAGCGTGACCCTCAGCTTCGGCCCGGTTGCCGGCGGCGACCTCCTGGTGGGATGGTTCGGCCAGTGGAACTCCACAGGGCAGGTGAAGGTCTCAGACAATGTCAACGGCGCGTGGACGCGTGCTGCCGGCACTGTGTGGAATGGAGGCACGAGCCCAGGCGATGTCGCGCTCTACTACCACGCCAACTCGGCCGCCGCCCCAGGCGGGCTCACGATCACGATCTCGAGCACAAGTGCGACGTACCTGCAGGGCAGCGCGGCCGAGTATTCCGGTGTGGCGACCGTGAACCCGATCGACCAGGTGGTCATCGCCACGGGCTCCAGCAACAGCGCCGACTCCGGGCTGACCGCCGCAGTTGGAGCGGGCGAGCTCGTCTACGGCGGGATGATCGCGACCAACGGTCCAGGCACCTCGACGGCCGGAACGAGCCAGGGGATCGCTTTCACCAAGCGCGCCCAGAACGCCAGCGGATCGCAGGCCGAGGAGGACATCGCCTCGAGCGCCGCCGGCCAGCAGCACGCCGGCTTCACCTTCCCCACCTCGACCCCGTGGTTCGCGGTCTGCGCGGTGTTCAAAGCCGCCTAGTTCAAAGTCCGGCTCGATCCTGGGTCTGGTGTCCCAGCCCCGACGATCCCCACTATGGGAACGACGTCGCATCGAACATAAGCTCGAGGTGGCTTGTGCGGCATCATCGGCTACCTCGGCAACCGTGAGGCGACTCCGGTGCTGCTCGACGGCCTCCGCAGCCTGGAGTACCGCGGCTACGACTCGGCCGGGATCGCGGTCCTGGATCGCACCGCACGCTTGACCACCACGACCAAGAGTGAGACGAACGTGGCCAGGCTTGCCGAAACAATCGGCGATCGGATCCCTGAGGGCCGGCTGGGCATCGGCCACACGCGTTGGGCGACTCACGGCAAGCCGAACCTCACCAACGCACATCCCCACTCTGACTGCAGCGGCCGGATCACGGTCGTGCACAACGGCATCATCGAGAACTTCGCCGAGCTCAAAGCAGCGCTGATCGCAGGCGGCCACCGATTCGTGTCCGACACCGACACCGAGGTGATCCCGCACCTGATCGAGGACAGCTACAAGGGGGATCTGCTCAGCGCGGTAAGGGCGGCGCTCAAGCGCGTCCGGGGTGCCTACGCGCTCGCCATCTTCTCGCTGGATGAGCCAGACCTTCTCATCGGCGCCCGTCTCAACGCGCCATTGGTGATCGGCGTCGGAGAGGACGAATTCTTCATTGCCTCGGATATCACGGCCGTCATCCCGTACACGAAGAAGGTGCTCGTCCTGGGCGAGGGTGAGATCGCAGCGGTCACGCCGCTTGGGCCAACGGTCTCGACGATCGACGGAACTCCAGTGTCGAGCAAGCTCATCCATGTCGACTGGGATGTGAGCCAGGCGCAGAAGGGTGGCTACCACCACTTCATGCAGAAGGAGATCCACGAGACCCCGGACGCCGTGGCCAACGCCCTGCGCGGCAGGCTGACGAGCGACGGCAAGGTCGATCTCCAGGATTGCTCGTTGACCGATCGCGAGCTGCGACGCGTCCGCAACGTGCTGCTCCTGGGTATGGGCACGTCGCTGCACGCCGCGATGATCGGCCAGTACCTGATCGAGGACTGGCTCGGCCTTCCCGCTCGCGCCGAGGACGCTTCCGAATTTCGCTACCGCCGGCCGACGATCGGGCGGGAAACGCTCACAGTCGCCCTGACGCAGTCAGGCGAGACCGCCGACACCATCGTCGCCCTCCGCCAGGCGAAGGCTCAGGGCTCGCTCACGCTGGCGATCACGAACGTAGTCGCCAGCACGGCGGCCAGGGACAGCGACGGCACCATCTACCTGCACGCCGGTCCCGAGATAGGCGTCGCCTCATCGAAGACTTTCGTCAGCCACCTCGTCGCCCTGGCACTCGTTGCAACCCGCATCGGCGTCGCCCAGGAAAGGATCGCCCTGGAAAGGCGGGAAGAGCTGACGCAGACACTTCGCGAGCTCCCCGAGATGCTGCGCGGAATCCTCGTACGCGAGGCCGAGATCGAGCGGCTGGCGAAGCGCTACTCGACGTTCGAGGACTTCATGTTCGTGGGTCGAGGCATCAGCTATCCCGTCGCGCTCGAGGGCGCGTTGAAGCTCAAGGAGATCTCCTACGTCCATGCGGAAGGGACGTCGGCGGGCGCGCTCAAACACGGACCCATCGCGCTTCTCGAAAAGACATTCCCCGTCATCGCCATTTGCACCGACAGCGCCACCACCGACAAGATGGCGGGCAACGTCCACGAGGTGGTGGCCCGCGATGCACCGGTCCTGGCTCTGGTCACGGAAGGAGACCGCCGCCTCGACGGTGTCGCCACGGATGTGATCTCGATCCCACCTGGCGACGAGGTCGCGGTGGCGATCATGAACACGGTCGTGCTTCAGCTCTTCGCGTACTATGTCGCGGTCGAGCTCGGTCGCAACATCGACCAGCCACGCAACCTCGCCAAAAGCGTGACCGTCGAGTAAGCGCAGCGGCCCTGACGAACCGAGGAATTCGCTGATATGCGGCTCCGCCTGAACTTCGTCTTCAGACTCGTCGTCGCGCTGCTGATCGCTGCGTGCGGGTCGGCGGGCGCGAACGTGGCCCCATCGCGCGCTGCTGCGCAGCCTCACATCCTCGTGGTGCTCATGGAGAACCACAGCTACCCGGAGGTGGTCGGCAATCCCTCAATGCCGTTCCTGAACGGGCTCGTCGCGTCCAACGGGTCGGTGAGCACCACGGACCTGAGCCATCCGAGCCTTCCGAACTACCTCGGCCTCGTCGGCGGCTCCATCTACAACAATCCGGCGGACACCACCCCGCAGGACGGCACTTACCCGGGTCCGCAGCTCACCGATGAGCTGGCCGCGGCCGGCGTTGGATGGAAGGCGTACATGCAGGACATGCCGGCGCCCTGCGACCTCACCGACCAGTTCGGGCCCGGCGGCTACGACGTCAATCACGACCCGTTCATGTACTTCAACACCGTTCGCGCCAACCCGGCACAGTGCAATCGCATCGTGCCCTATCCGCAGCTGACCGCGGACCTCAACGCCGGTGGCGCTCCTCCTTTTCTGTGGGTCTCACCAAACACGACCAACGACATGCATGACGGCACGTACCAGCAGGGAGACGCCTTTCTGAAAGCGCTCGTCACCCAGGTCGAGGCATCCAGCTGGTGGAGCTCCTCCGCGAGAATCGTCATCACCTTCGACGAAGGAGAGACCACCGAGCAGGTGCTGACCGTGGTGGTCGGCTCCGCCCACGGCAGTGCGGCCACCGGGGGCAACCACTACGGGACTCTGAGGGGCCTCGAAGAGGCCTACGGGGTCGGGTTGCTCGGACACTCGGCCGACGGAAACGTCGGGGACCTCTTGCCACTGCTCACCGGAGCCTCTGCTCCACCCACCGCTCCACCGACCGCCCCACCCACCACTTCGCCTTCGGCTCCCGCTTCCCCGCCGTCCCAATCTCCACCGTCGCAGTCTCCAGCGTCACAGTCGCCACCGTCGCGGGCCGTTGCATCCCCGTCCTCTCCGCCCCACTCCCCCACATCAGCGCTCCAGTCGCCATCGTCGATTCCGTCTGACTCGGCGGCGCAGTCACCCTCGTCGGCCGACCAGCCACCGATCGGACCAAGCCCCTTCCTGTCAGGCGCCGCGCCGACCCGTTCGGTTCTTGTCGCGTACACGGTCGTTGTCCGCGACGGCGGACCGCAGTTCCTGCTTGCGGGCGCGGGCGTGCTGGCGTGCATCCTCCTGCTGATGCTGGGGTTCGGGCCCGACATCCGTCGAATCCTGCGCCGACGCTAGCGTCGCTCAAGCAGCGAGGCGCTTGAAAAGCTCCCAGTGGTGGCGGGCAAACTCCGGATGGTCCGCCGTGGCGGCGATCTCCGCCAATCCGGCCAGCGCGACGTACCGCCAGGCTTGCGGCTCGCCGCCGATGCGCTTCAGGCTCTCCTGGAGAAAGCCGCGAAATGCCTCCGGAAACCAACCCTGGCCGTTGATCGCGTAGGTGATGCCGGCTCCCCACGGTCCGGCTAAGAGACCGGGGTGTCCAAACACCGGGCGGCCGGCTCTCGAGTGCCGATCGAGGTAGAGCGAGTAGCTCAAGGCGAAGCGCGCCACGTCACGCAAGGGCTCGCCCGAGGGCGAGGCAGACTCCCAATCGACGACCCCCGCGATCTGGCCTCCCTCGACGAGCAGGTTGCCGAACCAGAAGTCGCCGTGCACCGCGGTGCGCGGCGTACGCATTTCCCCAAGCCGCTGCGAGATCGCCCTCAGGGCGGCGAGGCCACTCGCCATATGCGCGTCGTCGTCAAACCGCTGCCCGATCGAGCTGTCCAGCCCGGCGCCGAGATCGCACGCCGAGACATCGCCCGCGGTCGCCGCCTGGAACGAGCCCAGCCATCGCTCGACGATGGCGAAATCGCCCCGGACTTTCGCGGGCGAGGCAAGGTGCCGCCAGGCGTGATAGGACGTCGACATGGGTGTCCCGGTCATCGCAGCGGTGGTGAGCACCGAACCCGGCGCTCCGGCGACGGCGATCACCTGGGGCACCGTGTCAGCCAGATCGGACGTCAGCCGCCGGCGCAGGGTCTCGAGGACCTTTCTTTCCGCCTGTACGATCCGGCTCGCCACATCCGTCGTCGGCACCTTGGCGGCCACGACCGGCTCTGATTCCCCGTGCGGGAGCAACAGGACGGTCAGCTTGGCATTCGGATCCTTGGATAGAGCGAGCACGATCGAATCCATGCCGGGAACGGCCAGCAGGCTTCCTGGAGCCTGTGCGCGGCCACCATGGTCGAGAGTTCGGGCCACAACAAGCCGCTTGCGTGCGAGCAACCGCAGCGCACGATGACCGCCGAACCGGTTGGCGGCCTTCCACGCGCTGACCGCTGCCGACGCGACCGCCCCGCCGCGCGGGATTGTCAGGAGCCGGCCGATAAAGAAACGAGCAGCGCTCGGAGTATCGGCCACATACTGCGCCGGCGGCTCGAGCGACGGAATCGTCAGGAGCCGTGCCAGGACCTGCAAGTGCGCCTGCTTGACGACTGGCCCAAGGCTTCTCCTGACCGCGGAGGCCGATCCGCTCAGCAGCACGATCGTCCCGGGCGGAAGTTCCCGAAGCTCGCCGACGAGACGCCACTGTTCGGCACGCGTCGAGGGGAGCTCCGCGTGCCGCGCGGACGATTCGGTCAAGCTTCTCCACGGCTCCAGAATTCCGGCGGACGTCATCGATCGGTCGCCCGCTCCGGCCGGCGGCCGGCGGCCGCGCCGGACGCTCTCTAGAGGAGGGCTCGCAGCCAACGCGGAACCCGGGTTTCGGTCCCGTTGAGGACGATTCCGCTGACCCGGTCCTGGCCGATGAGCCTGACCGCTGCCTCGAGGTCGTCGGTCGGCGTGGATCCGCTCCGGACGACGATCAAAAGTCGGTCGGCCAGTGCGTACGCCAGCGAGGCGTACGAGATGCTCAGGCTCG
The DNA here is from genome assembly GCA_035511715.1 of Candidatus Acidiferrum sp. Taxonomy (GTDB): domain Bacteria; phylum Chloroflexota; class Dormibacteria; order Dormibacterales; family Dormibacteraceae; genus 40CM-4-65-16. The sequence goes on from DATKFA010000116.1 coordinate 28,497, forward strand.
GCGGGAGGTCGACGACAACGTTCGCGAACACCTGCCTCAGACCCAGCATCACGTCCCGGTCGACGAGCTCGTGGAAAAACCTGGCCGGCTCCTCCTGAGCCGAGCCCGCCGGCACGATGAAGAGGTTCGGAACAAGTGCCGCTCCCTTGACGATCCGCAGTCGCGAATCTCCGTCGAGCCAATCGCTCAAACCACGGCCGCGATCGATCCCAAGGAAGCGGTGGAGCGATGGCTCCGCGAGGTCGAGCTCGAGGAGAAGGGTAGGTCGCTTGGAGTCGACCGCCATCGCCGTCGCGATGCCGATCGCGATCGAATCCTTACCCTCGCCGTAGTTGGTGCTGGTCACGCCGAGGACCCGACAGTTCTGATGGAGGTCGAACGGCACCGACAGGTAGGCCCGCCGGCAGCGGTCGACGAACCATGCCGGCAGCTCAATCGGATTGACCTGCTCCATCCTGGGATCGGCGAAGCCTGGAAGCGACTGGCGCGGACCCAGAGCTTCATTGATCACCTCGACCACGTCGTGACGGGGGTGGCCGTTGTCCGCCCCGTCGTCGCCGGTCGCGTCTCTTTCATCGGCGTTGGACTCGAGCGGCTCGTTGCCGGCCATCGCCTCCTCGAACGCCGCGATGGGATCGTCCTCTTTGGATCGCGCGACTTTCGGGGACACGCTAAGCGGACAACCTCGGAATCGTCGCCACCACCGGCACTCCAACCAGCCGCTCGATCGCTCTTGGATCGCGAGCGGTGTGATCCATGCGCGCCGTCGCGATCACAACAGCCATCACGACGAGCATGCCGGCCAACAGGACCGCCGCCGCGGCGATGAGGCTCGTGCCGTCACCGATGTAGCGGGAGCTGGCCAGGTGCGCGGGGTCGGCGACAGACAGGCCGACCTGCAAGAGGCGAGCGGAGGTGGAGCCGAGGTAATCGGCCTGCGTCAGCCCGGTCTGTGCCTCCATGACCTTGCCCCGCCACAGCTGTAGGTCGCTGTAGAGCTGGACTGCTTGCGGGTCCGTCGAGTCGGCGGCGACCGTCGCGCCGGGATGGGCCGACTTATAGGTGCTGACCGCGCCTTCAGCTGTCGACAGGCGGGATTGCGCGTCCTTCAGCTGCGCGGTCCAGAAACTCGAGATCGACGCCGCGCGAGCCTGCTCCTCGGTGACCAGCTGTGACTCCAGCACGCTGACCGTGGCGTCCAGGACTCGAACACAGAGGTTGTGGCTGTGGCACGAGTAGCTCAAGGTCAGGAGGTGCGGTCCGTTCGCTGTGAGCTTCAGGTTGGCCACCACCGAGCTGACGATTGCCGGCACCTGGTCCGGGCCGGCGATGTCGCTCCTGGTCTCAAGGCTGTTGGTCAGGGCGGCGGCAAAGCTTGACCCGGCGACCACTCCGCTGACCGCGTCAGACAGGTTCTCGGCCGGCGTCGATCCTGGACTCCATCCGACCGGAACGAAATTGGCCCCAAACGAAGAAGGATCCTGCACCTCGAGGACGGCGCTCGCTCGAAAGCTGAGCAGTTCGTAGCCAACCGCGCCGGCCGCCACCAAAGGGATAAAGGCCAACGCCAGGAAGCGCCGCTTGTGCTGGAAGAGGACCTCGGCGTACCTAGTCATCAATTGCCTGTGCCACGTCCAGGATCGAGCGCGCGCGGGTCCAGGCTGAGGCTGTCAATCGATCCATCGTATTGGTGGTCGGACACCCGCGCATGAGGCGGTCGTCCCGCGCCGTCTGGGACAAACCGGCCGCAGCGCCGCAAGCGCTTGTCTTCGGGACTTTGGCCTACGCAAAGCGGGAC